>CAZEUK010000155.1:0-3573 GCA_964514535.1 uncultured Aquificales bacterium | reverse complement strand
TTTAATAACTCCTTTGTGTATTCAGATTTTGGAGAGTTAAATATTTGAAATACATCCCCTTCTTCTACTATTTCTCCATCTTTAAGAACTATTACTCTATCAGCGACTTCAGCAACTACACCAAAATCATGGGTTATCAACAGTATTCCCAAATCTAAGTTTTGTTTTAATTTTAAAAATAATCTTAATATATAGGCGGAAACTGTTATGTCTAAAGCAGTAGTTGGTTCATCGGCAAGTAGAACCTTAGGTGAGTTTACAATAGCCATAGCTATAGCAACTCTCTGTTTTAAACCTCCTGACAACTCAAATGGATACTGATTAAATCTTTTTTCCACATCAGGAATTTGGGCTTCTCTCATTACTTTTAAAGCTAATATTTTAGCTTTTTCCTTTGATATATCTTTTTTATGAGCCAAAATAGTGTCAACAATCTGCTCTCCAACTGTTAATATTGGATTTAATGCGGTAGATGGTTCTTGAAATATCATAGATATTTTATTTCCTCTAATTTCCCTTAACTCTTTTTCAGTTAAATTTAGAAGATTTATTTTTTTATCCCTATCATATAGATATATTTCTCCTTCAACATAAAAATTTTTCTTATTTAAAAGACCTAAAATAGAAAAACAGGTAATACTCTTTCCAGAACCAGATTTTCCTATAAATGCTAAAATTTCATTTGGATAAATATTAAAAGATATACCTTTCAAAATTGTTTTTTCGTTATCTTCATCTCTATAAATAACAGTTAAATTGTTAACTTCTAAAGCTTTATGTTCCATTATTAAAAGTAAAAAGCCCAAAAGATAGGGCTACTATTTTTTTAATACTTCTATCATTTTATACAGTAAGTCTGTTGGTATAGCTCCACCTATAGCTATTCCTTCAGGGAATATAATCATAGGTGTTCCCCTTAGATTTACAGATTTGGCAAAGGCTTTATGTTCAGATATTATCTTCTCTCCCTTTTCATTCTCTTTACTTAGTTCAGATAGCACGGAGCTATTTCTATTCCTTACAGCTTGAAAACTTTTATCTAGCATTTCTTTTCTCTTTTCCATACTTGATTGGCTAGCTATATTCTCTGCTATACCTTTTGCATGAGGATGGAATGGTAAAGGAAACAGTATAATTTCAAACTTAACATCTTTATCTTTTTTAATAATCTCTTTTATACTTTCGTGTAATTTAGCACAGAATGGACATTCAGGGTCTGATATTACATACACTGTATATTTGGCATTTGGATTTCCATAAATTATAGTTCCTTCTTTAGGTATATTTTTTAAATCAACAATCATAAGTTGGGCAATATTACTACCTAAAACCTTCTTTAATTCTTCAAACTTTTTCTCACCTAGTTTTTTCTTTAACAGTTCTAACTTTTCTTTTTGAGCTTCTAATTGATATTTAACCATAGTTTCTCTAGTTAAATCTCTCTTAGATTGTATATCTATCATACTACCTATAATTGCATACTGGAGTTTACAGTCCAGATATACAACTGCATATCTTCCACCAGCTTTTATTATCACTTTATAGAGGCCATTTATTGGGGATTTATCAATTTTTACAACTTCAAAATTTCCAAACATAGATAATGCTTGTTTAACTTTCTCCTTATTTACCATATTGGCAGGTAAACATTCACCAGCATTTACAGATTTCGGAGTAGGCTCTGCCTCTGCTTTTCCTTTTTTACTTTCTTCATTACATGAACTTACTAAGGATATGGCTAAAGATAAACTTACTGCAGTTGTTAATATTTTCTTTAGTTTCATAAATAAAACTCCTCCATAATAAAATTAAGTATTTAGAATATATAATAAACCAAATCAGGTTAAAGTATTAATTTCTTAAAAATTTTCTTTTATAACTTCTCTTAAACTTTCAATGAATATTTCATTTTCTTCAGGTTTACCTATAGATACCCTTAAACAGTTTTCCATATACGGAATATGGGACATATTTCTAACTAAAACACCTTTTTCTATTAATTTTTTATGGATTAAATCCCCATTAGGTGTTTTTATTAAGATAAAATTAGCATCGGATGGATAAACCTTTATCCCGTCAATTTTAGATAGCTCATTTATTAATTTATCCCGTTCAATTTTAATTTTATTTATATTTTCCCTTATAGTATCCAATCCCTCCGTTAAAACGACTTTAGCAATCACTTGTGTAGGATAAGTTATATTAAAAGGAAGTCTTCCTTTATTTATCTCAATAGCTACATCTTCTCTAGCTATCAAAACTCCTAATCTTATACTTGCTAAGCCGATTTTAGACATTGTCCTTAAAACGACTAAATTGTCCCTATTTAACGCTTCATTTAAAAAACTTTCTTTATCTGAAAAGTCTATATAAGCTTCATCAACAACCACAAAAACATTTTGGTCTGCTGTGTATCTTATTAAATCAGGATTAAAACTATTACCAGTTGGATTATTTGGAGATGCGTAAAATATAAGTTCTACATTCTTTTTTAAAGCTTTATCTATTTCTTCCTTTTCTAAATCAAAGTTTTTGTTTAATCTAAACTCTACCTTTCCTCTTCCAATCGTATCGGCAGAAACTTGATACATAGGAAATGTAGGTATAGGATAGGCTATCGGATTTTTTAAATCTCCTATAGTGTTTATTAAAAGTTGGATTAATTCATCTGAACCATTACCAAAGACGAGATTATTCTCATTAACTCCGTAAATATCTGCTAAAATTTCTCTTAACTCTGTTAAATTTGGGTCAGGATACCTTTGGAAAGGTATTCTTTTTATTTCGTTTAAAATTTTTTCCTTTAAATCTTCTGGTAAATCAAAAGGAAGTTCGTTAGAAGATAGTTTAACTTTACAGGGAGTTGTTTCAGTTTTATAACTTTTGAGTTTTTTTAATCTGTTTAAAAACATTCTAAAACCTCTTAAAGTAAACAAGATTAACGATTAAAGATTATATAATTTTTTGAGTTGATAGATACATTTTAGATTTAAATTGTGAGGGAGGGTGACGGGACTTGAACCCGCGACCCCAAGGGCCACAACCTTGTGCTCTACCGACTGAGCTACACCCTCCATAAAAGAAAATATTTAATTAAGCGGAGGGGGAGGGATTCGAACCCCCGGAGGGCTGTTAACCCTCGGGTGATTTCAAATCACCTGCCTTCGTCCGCTCGGCCACCCCTCCAAGATATTAATAACCTAAGATAATAACAGTTTACAGTTGATAATTATAAGAAAAAAAGAGAGGAATTGCAAGATTAATTCCTCATTAACTCTCTCATCCAGATATACTTATCAGCAGCTTCAGGACCTTGTCCCACAACTTGCATCCAACCTAAGAAGTCAGGTATCCAGTCAAAAACTATGTAAGCTACTGTAAATAGGATATAACCTATCCAGAATAACATCCACCATGTTGGAACTGCATCTGTCATATAAGTAATTTTATCTACTGCTTTTGTGTTTTCTAAATGTCCAGCCATTAGTATTTACCTCCTTCTTTTTCAGCTTTTACAATTTTATCTTCTAAATCTAAAATTTCATACTTAGGACCTTCTATATCTTTAAAATC
>CAZEUK010000154.1:0-3573 GCA_964514535.1 uncultured Aquificales bacterium | reverse complement strand
AAATCTCCTTTATAGTTATACCTTCATTAAACTCGTACTCTCCAAATCTATCTATATTAAGTTTTATCATTCCTTTGCCTCCTTCATTTTTTAATTGAAGTATATTTTAAAACTTATAAAACTAAATTATGATTTAAAATATAAGGATTTATATTAAATTGGCTAAATCTATAAAGCAAGAAGCTTTTCATATCAAATTAACTCTCCTCAAGCTTTCTATTTATAGACGCTAATACAATTAAAACTGTAAGTATTCCGACAGCCCAATAAACCCATACAGGTATTGGGAAAGGGTCTCCAGCGGCGTAAGAGTGTAAACCTGATAGGAAGTAGTTAACACCGAAGTAAGTCATAAGTATTGAAAAGTATCCAACAACTGAAAGAACGGCCATTTTAAAAGGTGAATACCAATCTTTTATATACTTTAGGTGGACGATTGCAGTATAGACAGCGATAGAAACGGCAGTCCAAGTTTCTTTTGGGTCCCATCCCCAGTATCTACCCCAACTTTCATTAGCCCATATAGCCCCTAGGAAGTTTCCTATTATAATAAGTGATAATCCTAGAATTAGGGATAACTCATTTATTCTTAATGCTTCCCTAATACTCTGTTCAATCTTTTTTACCCTTTCTTCACCTAAAAGCTCTTTATACTTAATTGCAAACAGTATTAAGGTTATTATTCCTAAAATTGCAGACAGACCTAAAAATCCATAACTTGCGGTTAAAACTGATACGTGGATTAAAAGCCAGTAAGATTTTAAAACAGGAACAACAGTTGTTATCTGTGGGTCTAACCAACCTAGATGTGCAGAGAATAGGAAAACTCCTGCAAAAATTCCCACACCTGCTAATACGAATATTGATTTTCTAGCAAAAATAACACCTGCAAAAGCAACAGCCCAAGATATAAAGAGCATACTTTCGTAAGCATCTGTCCAAGGTGCATGTCCAGCTATATACCATCTTAATCCTAAACCGATTGTATGGATTAGAAAGGCTACAAATAAAGCTAAAGTTAAAATTATTCTAAAGATTTTAAAATCTTTATTTGGTAAAAATACCTGTGTAAATATTAATCCTATAGCCAATAAACCGATTAAGAAATAAAAGAATGTAAGTTTTTCAAATATTAAAAGTTTATTGTATAAAATCTCCGCTTTAACTTTTAGTTCGGAAGGTATTACATCAGCTCCATACTTCCTTTGAAAATTTTTTATAGCTAAAACTCCTTTGTCTGCCAAACTCCAATCATTCTTTTTAAAAGCTTTTTCTAAACCTGCCTGATAAATCAGTAATATTTGGGCTACCTCTTTTTTTTGGTCTTCAGGGAATATTTTTAAAGCGTCTTTAGGATTGTACCAAGTATGGTTAGGGTCATCTTTTTTAGGAAAAATTCTTAATACTTGACCGTCTAAAAATGTGTAAAGTATGTATAATTTTTCATCTATCTTTAAAACTTCCCTGTCAAATGTGTTTCTCTCTGCAGGGCTTTTTCTTCTAGCATTTGCAACTGCATCAGCCAGTTTATACCTTCCCTGACTGTCGTAAGCGTCCATAAATGAGAAATATTTCTCCTCTGGGTTAATTCCTAAAATTATTTTTATTGCAGGATGTTTAACTTTTATCCATCTTATATACATCCAAAATCTAGGCATTAAATATAAGCCTAAAGCTACTTGATTGTGTGTCATACCAAACACTGTAGGGCTACCGTGGATTTTATTAACAACTTCCAAAGATAATGTATCAAAAGGTTTTATTCTTCCGTCTAAAGATTGAACTAAAACCTCTCCAAATTTATCTGCGTGTTCCTTTGATATTTTCTTTACTACATTTATAAGCCTTTCTTGAAAAATTTTTTCATCAAAATTTTGTGTTTGGTTCGTATTGGAATTTACAGCTTTACTCTGTGGATAAGCGTAAATCTTCCCAGATAATCCGAATATTAGTACTAAAACTAAAATTAATTTGTTTATATTATTTTTTGTTAACATTCTTAGCGTCCTCCCAAAACGACCTTTAGGATTAAATAGATTTATAATCAGACCTAAAAATAGAAGTGTATAACCAATATAAGTTGGAATAACTCCCGGGTCGTGATTTACAGATAAAACTGTTCCTTTTTCGTCCATATCGTAAGACATTTGATAAAAGGTATATCCTCCATAACTTAATGGATGGTTCATATATATTTTGTATTCAAACTCTTTCTTATTAACAGGGTCTTTCACTATAACGATACTCTCATATGAAGAAGGTTTATTTGAACCGGGATATTTTTTAACTATAAAATCTTTCAAATATATACTGAAAGGTAATTTTATTACTTTAGCCCCCCACACAATTTTTATATTAATATCATCCAGTTTTAAATTGGTAGGTATTCCAGCAACACCTCCACCTTTACCTAAAACAATAACTTCTTTTTTTATTCCACCATATACAACATTTAGATATAAGGCAGATAATATAGCTTTAGCCTGTAGAACCTGTCTAGTTCTAGGTAATGGTTCTACAATAGTTTTAGCTTTAGGAATAGCTTTTATAACAACAAAATTAAATCCATTTAGATTGTAAAGATTTCTTCTTTCCAAGGGATAAATCTTATTAGGTTCTAATCTTTCTGTCTGTCTAGTAGCCATAGACATTTTAGTTAAAGATTTATTGGAAATAATGAAAAATTTATTATTCTCCTCAAAGATAAAAAGTATATTTTTCGTTTTATCTAGCTTATCCCAATCAGATTTATCTCCAAACAGAATTATTAAATCTCCAAATTCCTCTTTACTTCCTTTTTTCAGTATAATTGTATCCCCAGCCATACCGAAGGATACTTTCATTAAAACGGCAGGCTCTCCATCCTTACTCTCCACCAAATCAACTTTCACACCTTTTATAAACTTCTTATACTCTATCTCTAGCTTTTTACCATCAATATTAAAACTTTCCTTAAAGTAGTTAACATTTATAGGTTTAGTATCAACTGCAGACAGATATTTAATCTCTTCAAAATGTATTTTTTTATTACCTTTCTCTATATCAATTTGTAGGTAAGGGTCTCTTGAGTATATTTTATTTTCCTGATGACCTTCCCTTATATGCATAATACCTTCATAACCAAAGTATCTAGTAATACCTGCACCTAAAAAGATAAACAAAAAGGAAAAGTGAAAGACAAAAATAGGTAATTTCTCTTTTTTCCACATTTTATACTTAATAATATTACCGATGAGATTGATAACTAGTAGGGTAAGTAGTATCTCAAACCATTTATTTCCATAAACTATAGCGTAAGCCGTTTCTCTACCGAAATCATTTTCTATAAATGTTGCCGCTCCGACAACGAAGGCAAAGATTAGTAAAAGTATAATAGTAGTTTTTAACGAAAAGAGTGTATCTTCAAACAGTTTTATCAATTTATTCAAACCAATATCCTCCTAGTAAAATTAAAATTCAAGCTTATTAACATAATAGAAGTTTTATACCATTAAAAGGATTTAGGACAGAATAAAAATATTGTATTCTTATTAATAATGATAACTATTAAGTTTTGTATTTTTATAGAAATAT
>CAZEUK010000153.1:0-3576 GCA_964514535.1 uncultured Aquificales bacterium | reverse complement strand
AATTTAAAATCTTTTTTATAACTGTTTAGATACTTCTCATAAAAATCAAAGAGAGATTTTATTTCATTAAATTTAATAACATCTGATATATTATCAATTCTATTCGTGGTCAACAGTCTTAAAGCTAAAGGATGAAAACCTATAAACTCGTTTATTTCCTGTAAATGCTCGTTTATATACTTAAATAACTCGTCCCTTTCCTTTTCACTGTCAGCTAGTTTAGTTAAAAATCTTATAACATCAAACTTGTTAAACTCATCCACAAGTATATAGTTATCAAATTCCTCTCTTTCAGTTCTAAAAATCTTAACTCTCGTAGCTAAAAATAAATATCTTTCACTATCTTTTATCCATCTATCTATAAAATCCTTCCAATTATCTTTTAAAATACCATTCTCTTCCTGTCCTATTTCCTCTAAATTGTCTAAAATCAATAGAGTTTTTCCATCCAGCTTATTTAAAACATTTTTAAACCACTTTCTTAAAAATCTCCTTTCGTTCTTTTCCTTTAACTCATCTAACTCATCCATTAAATCGTCGTCTATTTTTTCGTAATCGTATAAAATCTCTGAAATTGAGTATAAAAGCTCGGTAGGTGAGTTTAATCCTTCCTCTTTTAAATCAATATAAAGTATGTTTTCAAATCTACCAGAATAAAACCAAGAAAAATACTTCATTAGGTAGGTTTTCCCTATACCACCTATTCCATAAAAGGCTAGATAATTAGTGTTTTCCTTTTCAAGTTTGTCTGAAACATTTCTGATAATATCGTATCTATAGACATAACTTTTTATAACTTTATCTACGTCTTCAATCTTTAAAATTTTTTCCTGTTTTTTACTTTCTGAGTTTAACTTTTCCTTTACATTAAATAAAACCTCTTCTGGATTTGCGGTAAATATTACCGTTTTCCACCAATCTTTAGATAATTTTCTTCTGTTTTCAGATAATAACTCTGCTAAACTTTTTTTCTCTATTAAACTTTCGTAAAAGTATTTAGCTCCCTCTGTTGCTTCCCTATCTGAAACAGATGTTAAATTGGCAACAACACTGCTGTTTGTAAAATCTTTATACAGATTAAAGGCAATAGATGGGCTGTAATAATGGCTTTCCCCTGTAGAACAGGCATCTAAAAAGAATAAATCAGGCTGTTTGGATATAAACATATTCCTAAAATCTTTTATTGAAACTAGTTTTTCTTTAGAAGGTTCTCTTTCATCTTCAAAAATTAAATATCCTCCCTCTGTTCCGTGTCCTGTAAAGTGGATAATGTCAAAACTATTTTTCTCCAAAATCTTATAAACGGTGTTTATATTAACCTTTTCTTCTATATATACCTCTACATTGCCTCTCTTTATTTCTGGCTCTAAAGCTGAGTATATATTTTTTATTTCCTCTAATAAGTCTAAAGGTGAGTTTTCATATGTTTCTAAAGGTAGAGAGATTAAAACTAAAATTTTAAGCTTTTCTTTGGGCTCTTTATTAACCCTTTTTAAATCTGAAACAGATGGAATATCTCTAACTAAAAAGAAGTTAGGCTTTTTTAATAGATACTCATCGTTGTATCTTATTAACTCAAATGGAAAGTTATGAACATCTGCACTATTTGAATTTATTTTTATAACAACTTTTTCCCCTTTTTTCTCTGCCTCTCTAAATATATTATCTATGTCTTCTTTTATTTCATCTTGGAATAGAAAAAGTTTTATCTCTTCCCCTGTTAGCTCTAAAGTTTTCTCATACTTCTCTTTGGAGATTTTCTCCCTTCCAGTTTCATAATTTTTTATTTTGTCTAAATTTCCGTAAAAGAATTTAGTAAATCTAACTTTAAAACTCTTATCTTTATAAGTTAGATTGAACTCATTCTCTCCCAGCTTTTCTATGGAAAACTCTAAAATTTTCATTTTTCCCTCAAAAGATATTAATTACTTCCTAGTTTTTCTATTAAATTTTTCCATTTTTTTATGGTTTCTTCAACAAAGTATTTTTTTGATTATTCAGATATTTTTTTACACTTATAAGAATGATTGAAAGCCGAGGAATGTAATGAAAAGTTAAAAGAATAAAAGAAAAAAGAAGAGATTAAATATAATTTCTTAGTAAATCTGATAAAGCTTTGGATATTTCAAAGAATACTGTTGGATAAATACCTAACAGCAATGTGAAGACAGACATAAATGTTACAGTAAATATTTCAGGTATAGCCAGCTCTACATTTTTGTTGTTTGTAGGTTCATACATATACATATATATAACAACTCTTAAGTAATAACCTGCAGATATAATACTCATTACAACTAACACTATTGCTAACCACCATATATCGTTGTCTATTAGAGATATAAATACTCCAAATTTACCCATAAAACCAACTGTAGGTGGTATACCTAATAGAGAGAACATTATTATCAACATAAATAAAGCCATCATAGGGCTTTTTTTAGCTAAACCTTTAAAATCTTCTATATCATTAGTCCAGTCGTTAGATTTTTCCATAGCTGATAGGAATATGAAAGACCCGATAGACATAAATATATAGATTAATGAGTAAAATATTAATGCTGATATACCTACTTCAGTTCCTGCGGCTAAAGCGGCTGTAATATAACCTGTATGAGCAACTGAAGAATAAGCTAACATTCTTTTAACATTTCTCTGTCTTAAAGCTATAAAGTTTCCAACAATCATTGATAATGCCGCTAAAATTCCCCATCCTAAAGACCAGTAAGGGATATGTACAGGATAGATTAAAACGAAGATTTTAGCTATTACTGCAAAAGTAGCAACTTTTACAATGGTAGCCATAAAAGCTGTAATTGGTGTAGCAGCTCCTTCGTATGCGTCAGGTGCCCAATGGTGAAATGGAACAGCCGCAACTTTTAAAGCTAATCCAATGGTTAATAATGCTAACCCGCCTATTGTTCCTATATCAAATTTGTTTACTATTGCATCTAAAATATCTCCAAAATCTAAACTTCCAGCAGTTCCGTAAATCAAGGCTATACCATAGCTGATGATGGCTGTACCTGAACCACCTATTATTAGATATTTAAAAGCTCCTTCTTTAGATTTGTAATGTTTTCTAAACATACCTGCAAGTATATAAACAGATATTGAAGAAAGCTCCAATCCTATATAAAAAGTGATTAGGTTTTTAGCTGAAAGCATTATCATTAAACCGATTAAAGCGAATAAGGTGATATAGTAATACTCTCCATAAAATGTCTTTTTAGCTTCAAAATAAGGTGTATAGTTTATAACTATGAATAAGGTTGACATAATAAGCATTATCTTAAATATTACAGAGAAAGGCTCTACCCAAAACATACCGTAAAAGGTAGTTTCAGAAATAGCATTTGTTAACATTTGGAATAATGGTATTAATGATAAAACTAAACCTCCTATTGTTATACCTGTTATTAAAGCTCTATTTTTACTGAAAAGCTCAACAACTAGGAGTATAAAAGCTGTAATAAGTAGAATAAGCTCCGGTAGTAGCAGATAAAAGTTAGGAGCACCAAGTCCGCTAACTATCTGTTCAACAACAGACATATTTCCGCCTCCCAATTTTATAAC
>CAZEUK010000152.1:0-3652 GCA_964514535.1 uncultured Aquificales bacterium | reverse complement strand
TTAATGTATATAATTATTAATTATAAAAACTTTCAGATGGTTTTTAACATAATCCAATCTGTAATCAGAAAAATTGGTCAATCGGTTATTATTCAATCTTTTAGATTTAATTCTTTTTTGGAATGACTTCTCTCTAAACTTCTCTCATATTTCCACTTATTTGATTACAGTTGGGTAAGATTAAACCTTACATTTAAAAAAAGAGAAAGTTTAGATTTATAATAATTTGATATATATTTCCTAAAAGGAGCTTAACACTTGTATAAACTGTTAGACGGAAAATTGTTAGCGAATAAACTGAAAGAAGATTTAAAAGAAGAAATCGGTCAATATCTAAAAAAAGGATTAAGGAAACCTTCCTTAGCAGTCATACTAGTTGGAGAAAATCCAGCTAGTAAGATATACGTTAGGAAAAAGAAAGAAAGTTGTGAGTATGTCGGAATTAACTCCCTATCCTATCATCTACCGGACAATACAACAGAAGAACAACTTTTAAAACTTATAGATGAGCTTAACAGTAGAGACGACGTTGACGGTATATTAGTTCAACTGCCATTACCGGAACATATTAATACGAAAAGAATAATCAACAGTATAAATCCAAAAAAAGATGTTGATGGTTTCCATCCTCTAAATGTTGGTAAACTTGCCACTGGAATTGATGAAGGAATTATACCTTGCACACCTTTAGGCATATGGATAATGCTAAAACATTACAGTATAGAAACATTTAAAAAGAACGTTGTAATAGTTGGAACAAGTAATATCGTCGGTAAACCTATGGGGTTAATTTTCTTAAAAAATGAAGAAGCTACAATAACCTACTGCCATAAAAACACTAAAGATTTAAAAGAACATACAAAATCGGCGGATATACTTATAGTTGCTGTTGGAAAACCTAAACTTATAACTGAAGATATGGTTAAGGAAGGGGTTGTTGTGGTAGATGTTGGTATTAATAGACTTCCAAACGGTAAAATTGTAGGAGATGTTGATTTTGAGAATGTTAAAAATAAAGCGTACGCTATAACTCCAGTCCCCGGTGGAGTAGGACCTTTAACAGTGGTATCACTGTTAATTAATACGGTATCGATATACAGAGAAAAGAACGGTTTAGGGAGACATCCATTGACGGTTATATAAAATGAAATATCCCTTCCTTATTCCTTTTATATCTATTTCTCTAGGAATAATAACTTCACATTTTTTAACCTTAGACTTTCCAGTATTAATTTTTTCATTACTCTTACTAATACTTTCAATTCTTTCAAAAAAAGAGTTATCACTCATTCTGTTAGCTATATCGGGCTTTCTTTTTGGCTACTTTATAACGGAAAAGCCTTTAAAGGATATTAAATCTACAAAAAATCTATCTCTCCAATGTAAAGTTGTAAATATACCGTCTGTATATAAAAAATTTTTAAAATTTGATTGTAAAGTTAAAAAATCAGATTATAAAGAACTGTTAAACAAAAATTTAAAAGTCTTCCTATACTCAAAAAAATCTCCAGAATTGCCAATTTTTCTTTACACAAAATTAAATCTGAATGGAAATCTGAAGATAAAAGATAATTCTTTAAACTTTTATGTAAAAAGTTTTCAAATAGACAATAAAAATAATCCGTTTATATTTGTATTTAATCTAAAAAATTATTTAAAAGAAAATTTTAAAGATAGAACTAAAGATAAAATACTCTATTCGTTAGGTGAAGCGGTAATATTTGGAGATAGGTATAATATAGACGAAGAAACTAAAAAAATATTCAAAAATTCAGGATTAATCCATTTGTTAGCTATATCAGGCTTACACGTTGGTATTTTAATATCAATACTTTTAATCCTGTTTTATCCGTTAAAAAGGGAAGTTAAATATCTTTTAACAATTTTTGTAATAGCTCTCTTTCCAATTTTTACAGGTTTAAAAATTCCTGTAGTTAGAGCATCTTTAATGGGCATACTATTTTTGTTAAGTAAGATAAAAAATTTAAAGGTAAACTCTCTAAATATTCTTTTTTTTGTAGGAACAGCAGTTTTAATTTTTAATTCAGAAGCATTGTTTAGCCCTAGTTTTCAACTGTCATTTATAGCAGTTTTAGGTATTCTTCTGTTTGTGGAAAAACATAAATTGGAAGTTAATAATTTTTATCAGTATTTAGTTGTAGGAATAGTTATATCGGTAGTGGCAACACTTTTTACAACACCTGTTCTAATATACCATTTCGGAAAGTTTTCTCCTGCTTCCGTTATAGGAACACCTATAGCTTTAATTCCAATGTACCCTTACATATCTTTAGCAGTTTTAAATATCTTAACAGGTTTTAAGATAGATATATTAGTTAACCTAATGAATAAATTTGGACAGATATTTATAGGAATTACCTCATTCTTTGCAGATTTAGACCTATACTTTATAGGCTTTAAACCTGATTTATTCTTTACAATTTTAGTTTTAGTGATATTTGTAATAATCTTTGTATCAAATCTAAAGGCTTACATAAAAATTTTAACGTCTGTCCCTATACTTTTAATATTTCTATTTTTCTCTAAAACTGACAATTTGTTAGCTTTGACGAATGAAAAGGTTAAAAATTATTATGTTTTAGAGAACAAAAGGTATATCTTACTTAAGCTAGCGGAAAGTGATGAGTGTTACCTATATCTAAAAAGAAAGTATAGCTTTATAAAGACTGTTTTAAACAAAGAAGGTTGTGAAAAGGTTTATTTGGTTATAAAAAGGAAGAAAAAATATAAATTTGATGCTGATAAGTATATTCCGATAAACTCTGAATTTAAAGGTGTTAGGTTCTTACAGAATGGAAGAGAGATTGTTATAAAAATAAATGATGAGATTGTGTATCCAAAAAAGTAAAAGAAAAAGGAAAATTTTTAAGAAAAGAGAGAGTTTATATTTAAGCCGGGAATGTTTGGTAAACCTACAGCTTCAGATAATTTCTCTCCCATAACTTCCTTACTTTTCTTTTGTGCCTGATTTATACCTGCAATTAATAATTCTTTTAACAGCTCGTATCCTTCTTCATCTAAGATTGATTTATCTATTTTTATGTCTATAACTTCACCTAAACCGTTAGTTATTATTTTAACCAATCCGCCACCTACTTCCGTTTCTATCCTTTCATTTTTCATCTCTTCTTTAATTTTTTCAACATTTTACTGCATAGTTTTTATTTGTTTCATCATATCTCCAATATTTCCAAACATAAATTAGTCCTCCTTAGATTTTTTTTATTAATAACTATAATAATAGATTTTTAAAAAACAATTATAAATTTTTCAATTGGAATTACAGATTATCTATGTTTTCATCTGCTTTTTGTCTTAATAAATTTTTTAAAAATATCTTTATATATATTTGGAACTTCTGTTGTAATAGTACCATCAGGCAACTCAAAATAGAAATTTCCATTTTCACAGTAAACGTTAGGAACACCTTTTTCTAAGCTTTTCTTTTGGGCTTTCCTTACGGCTTTATTTCCTATAGCCAAAATTTGAAATTCTAATTCAGTATCAAATTTATCTGCCATTTATATACTTCCAAAATTTTTTAAATAATCAACAGCTTTTCACTGCTATAATTATAGCAGCTAGCAATACTTACAGGTTTGTAATTATGGTTAAAAAAGTTTTTTTCTCT
>CAZEUK010000151.1:0-3666 GCA_964514535.1 uncultured Aquificales bacterium | reverse complement strand
CCAAAGGTATTAAAGTACCTATGGGTTTTGTTATTACTTCAGAGGCTTACAGATATTTTATTGATTACAACAACTTACAAGAGAAGATTAAGGAAACACTAAAAGGTTTAGACTTAAATGATGTTGAAGATTTAAGAAGAAGGGGGTTGAAGATAAGAGAGTTAATAAAAGGCGGAAGATTTCCAGAAGATTTAAAAGAAAAAATAATAAACTATTATAAAGAATTAAGCCAGATGTATAATCAATACAGGGTAGATGTTGCTGTCCGTTCATCTTCAACTGCAGAAGACCTACCTGACGCATCATTTGCAGGTCAACAGGAAACTTATTTGAATATAAAAGGAGATGAAACTCTTTTAAATGCTGTTAGAAACTGTTTTGCCTCCTTATTTACAGATAGGGCTATATCTTACAGAGAAAGTATGAATTTTGACCATTTTTCAATAGGCTTAGCTGTTGGAGTTCAAAAAATGGTACGTTCAGATTTAGCATCTTCAGGGGTAGCTTTCTCATTAGACACAGAAAGTGGTTTTAAAGATGTTGTTTTAATAAACGGTTCATATGGCTTAGGTGAAATGGTCGTTCAAGGTGCTGTAACTCCTGATGAGTGGATAGTGTTTAAACCTACCTTTAAGAAAGGTTATGAGGCAATAATAGAGAAAAAGTTAGGTAGAAAAACCCATAAGATGGTTTACGGTAGTTCTGAAGATGAAAGGGTAAAAATTGTTCCAGTCCCTACAGAAAAACAAAAACAGTTTTGTTTAACAGATAAGGAAGTTTTACAGTTGGCAAAATGGGTTATGGATATTGAAGATTACTACTCTAATAAGTATGGAAAATGGACACCTATGGATGTTGAATGGGCTAAAGATGGTGAATTGAATGAATTATTTATCGTCCAAGCTAGACCTGAAACAATCCACTCAAGAAAAGACCACTCTAAGATAACAGTTTACAAAATAATAGAGCCTTATGAAGAAAGGGTTAAGAAAAGATTAGTTCAGGGAATAGCAGTCGGTGATAAAGTAGCTACAGGAAGGGTTAAACTTCTTTACTCATTGGAAGATGCTAAAGACTTTAAAGAGGGGGACGTTTTAGTTACAGATATGACTGACCCAGATTGGGAGCCTATTATGAAAAAGGCGGCGGCAATTGTTACAAATAGGGGAGGTAGAACTTGCCACGCCGCAATAGTTGCTAGGGAATTGGGTGTACCTGCTGTTGTTGGTACTGAAAACGCAACGGAAGTTTTAGAAAATGGAATGGAGATAACAGTATCCTGTGCAGAAGGGGACGTTGGTTATGTTTATAAAGGAAAGATAGATTACGAAATAGAAGAAGTTGATATTGCCTCATTACCTAAGACAAAAACCCCTATAATGATGAATGTTGCTTCACCGGAAGGGGCATTTGATTTTTCATTCTTACCTAACGATGGAGTGGGTTTAGCCCGTGAAGAGTTTATTATAAACAACTATATAGCTATACACCCATTGGCATTAATAAAATTTGACGAGATTAAAGATATAGACCCAGAATTAGCGGAAATTATAGAGGATAAAACTTTTGGTTATGATAATAAGGAAGAGTACTTTATAAAGAAATTATCTTACGGAATAGCTAAAATTGCAGCTGCATTCTATCCTAAACCTGTAATTGTAAGATTTTCAGATTTCAAAACCAATGAGTATGCAAATCTTATAGGTGGAAAATATTTTGAACCTAAAGAAGAAAATCCTATGATAGGCTGGAGAGGTGCGTCCAGATATTACTCTGACAAGTTTAAACCTGCTTTCGGTCTTGAGTGTAAGGCTATTCTAAGAGTTAGAAATAAAATGGGATTAACAAACGTTAAAGTAATGATTCCTTTCTGTAGGACACCTGAAGAAGGTAAAAAAGTGTTAGAAGTTATGGAAGAGTTCGGATTAAAAAGAAATGATAACGGCTTAGAAGTTTATGTTATGTGTGAGCTTCCTTCAAACGTAATACTTGCAGACCAGTTTGCAGAGATATTTGACGGCTTCTCAATAGGTTCAAATGATTTAACACAGTTAACCTTAGGTTTAGATAGAGATTCTTCCCTTGTTGCACATCTATATGATGAAAGAAATGAAGCTGTTAAAAGGGCTATAGCACAGGCTATAAAAACAGTAAAATCCAAAGGTAAAAAAATAGGAATTTGTGGACAGGGACCTTCAGACTATCCAGACTTTGCACAGTTTTTAGTAGAGCAGGGAATAGACACGATATCAATAAATCCAGATGCAGTTCTAAAAACAACTAAAGCTGTCTATGAAATAGAGAAAAAGTTAGGTCTTCACGACGAGGATAATTAACCTATCTTTTCTTTTTGGGGGGGCTTTAAGCCTTCCTATTTAATTTCCGAAACATATATTTGAATAATAATCTGTTAAATTAAGGGACTTTTTATAAATTCTTAAGAGAGGTTTTTTATGAAGGGATTAGAAATAGGAGAACTATTAAAAAATATCAAGATAAAACTTCCTTTTGGAAATAAAAAAGCCATTGGCATACAGTTAAAAAAAGATTTTGCTAGAGTTGTTGCCTTAGAAAAAGAGGATGACCATTTAAATCTACCTATAATGCCTTTTCAGATACCGTTAATAGAAAATGTGGAACAATCGGGGAAAATAATAAAAGATGAGTTTGAAAAAAGAGGGCTTAATATAAAAAATGTTGTAGCTAGTGTTGAGATTGGAGCAACTCTCTTTAGAATAATAAAAGTTCCTAAAGGTTCAAAGAAAGAGATTGAAGAAAATGTAGAATGGAATATAAAAGAAGATTTAAAATCACTACACGGAGAAACAATACATAGCTATGACATAATAAAAGAAGAAGAAAATGAGTATGTTGTTTTAGTTGTTATAGCTAAAAAGGACGTGGTAGAAAAAACTGTAGAGTTATTAGAGTATGCAGGACTACAACCTAACGTTATAGACAGTGAAGGAATTGCATTGATAAATCTAGCAGATGAAGAAAGAAAAAAGGAAGAAAAGATAAGAGATGAGGACAACATATGTATAATGCATCTAGATTTAGATGAGTCTTATCTTCTATTTTTCCACCATAATATAACCGTTCAAAGCCTAAACTTCAACGTTAGAAATTATGAAGATATGGAAGCAGACGATAAAGAAGAGGCAGTTAACAAGCTTATCAACGAAATAGATTACTTTTTCTTAACAATTAATGAACCTAAAGTTATATACGTGTCAGGATTGGCATCTAAATATCCTGAGATTGAGGCATATATGCAGTTAAAATTTGCCGCTAGATTTACCCTAATAGACTTAAATCCTGCAATGGCCTTAGATTTAAAATTAGAAAACGTAGAAAATAAAAAGTTTTTAAGTGAGTATAACGTTCCATTTTCATTAGCCTTCAGAGGTTTACAAAAATGATAAAGATAAATCTTCATCCAAAGAAAAAGGGGACTTTAGGTAAGTCTGGAAAAGATTTTCTTAAACTTGAACTACCTAGATTTACCACACCAGATTTAAAAATAAAGGGAATAATCTATATTTTAATTCCCGTTGTATTACTCGGATTAGAAGCCCTTTACTATTTAAAATTAGATTTAGAAATATCCAAACTTAACTCTGAGAAAAGTCAAATAGAAATTCAAATACAGAGATTTAAATCTAT
>CAZEUK010000150.1:0-3737 GCA_964514535.1 uncultured Aquificales bacterium | reverse complement strand
CCTATAGAAACTCCAGAGGGTCAAAATATCGGTTTAATATCTTCAATGACTGTTTACGCAAAACTAAATGAATTTGGATTTTTAGTATCACCTTACAGAAAAGTTAAAGATGGTAAAGTTACAAATGAGATAGAGTATCTTGCCGCTTACGATGAAGAAAAATACATAATCGCACAGGCTAATGCTCCAGTTGACGAAGAAGGAAACTTTTTAGCTGACAGAGTTTTAGCAAGAGCAAAAGGAGATATAAGATTAGTTAATCCGAAAGAAGTAGATTATATGGACGTATCACCTAAACAGGTTGTATCTGTATCTGCATCTTTAATACCGTTCCTTGAGCATGACGACGCAAACAGGGCTTTAATGGGTTCTAACATGCAGAGACAGGCTGTTCCATTACTTAAAACAGAGTACCCGATTGTTGGAACTGGAATGGAAACGATAGTTGCTAGGGATAGTGGCTCTGCTATAGTTGCAAAAAGGGGCGGTGTTGTAGAGAGTGTGTCTGGAGATAGAATTGTTATAGCTGTAAATCAAGATGAGATTAATCCTAATGACCCGTTAGATATAGGTTTAGATGTTTACGAGTTGGCTAAGTTTAAAGGGTCTAATCAAGCAACTTGTATAAATCAAAGACCTTTAGTTAGAAGAGGTGATAGGGTAGAAAAAGGAACTATAATAGCTGACGGTCATTCAACATATAAAGGAGAGCTATCACTTGGTAAAAATGTTTTAGTTGCGTTTATGCCTTGGAGAGGATACAACTTTGAGGATGCTATAGTAATATCTGAAAGACTTGTAAAAGATGATGTATTTACATCAATTCATATTGAAGAATTTGAATGTGAAGCTAGAGAAACGAAACTTGGACCTGAAGAAATAACTAGAAATGTTGTTGGAGTATCTCAAAAGGCTTTAGCTAACCTTGATGAACACGGTATTATAAGAGTTGGAGCTTACGTAAAACCGGGAGATATACTTGTAGGAAAAGTTACACCTAAAGGTGAAAGTCAACCTACACCTGAGGAGAAGTTATTACTTGCTATATTTGGAGAAAAGGCTTCAGAAGTTAAAGATACATCTTTAAGAGTTCCTGCAGGTGTTGAAGGTATAGTTATAGACGTTCAGGTCTTTGCTAGAAATAAACCAGATAGAAAACAGGACAGCTACATAAAAGAGTTAATGGAAGAAGAAATTAGGGAAATAGATAAAAAATTAGAAGAGAAAAAAGTATTTATACAGAAGAGAAGGGATGAACTTGTTAAAGAAATAATTATCGGTGAAAAAGTTCCTAGAGATATTAAGATAGGTGGTCAAGTTATACTTGAAGAGGGAGCAGAGATAACAGAGGAAACAGTAGATAAAGTTTTAAGATTTATCATCGTAAATCCAAAGGGATTTTTAGCTAACCCTGAGGTAGCAGATAAAGTTGAAAAGATAGTAAATAAAGCAAAACTACAGCTTGAGTTGTGGGAAAATATTTATGAGAAACAGAAAGCAACGGTTTTAAAAGGTTCAGACTTAAAGCCGGGAGTTAACGAGCTTGTTAAAGTTTACATAGCACAGAAGAGAAAGATACAGGTCGGCGATAAGATGGCAGGTAGACACGGAAACAAAGGGGTTGTCTCTATAGTTCTACCTGAGGAAGATATGCCGTTTATGGAAGATGGAACTCCAGTTGATATTGTTTTAAACCCATTAGGTGTTCCTTCACGTATGAACGTGGGACAGATTTTAGAGACACACCTAGGATTGGCAGGTAGAAAGTTAGGTGAACAGTTGGCAAAAGAGTTAGAAAAGATTAACTCTAAAGAGGCTATTATTGAAAAAATTATTGAGTATTACAAAATTGCAAATGATACAGCAGGGGAAATAGCACAAAGATACAGAGATGAAGAAATAAAAGAGTTAAGAGATTATTTAAACAGCTTAGATGAAAAAACTCTCCAAGCTGTTATAAAGGACTTTAAAGAAATAGGTATTCCTGTTAAAACTCCAGTTTTTGAAGGTGCAACAGAGGCTGACATAAAGACTATGTTGAAGAAAGCAGGTCTTAAGGAAACAGGTAAGGTTAAACTTATTGACGGTAGAACAGGAGAACCATTTGAGTTTGAAGTTACAGTTGGTTATATGTATATGTTAAAATTAATCCATATGGTTGATGATAAAATACATGCCCGTTCAACAGGACCTTACTCACTTATTACTCAACAACCACTTGGTGGAAGAGCTCAGTTTGGTGGTCAAAGATTTGGAGAGATGGAAGTTTGGGCATTGGAAGCACATGGAGCTGCATATACACTTCAAGAGATGTTAACTGTTAAATCCGACGATATAGAAGGTAGAAAGAGAGTTTACGAGGCAATAATTAAAGGTAAATACTCTTACGACATAGGTATTCCTGAGTCCTTTAAAGTTCTAGTAAGAGAGTTAAAGGCTTTAGCTTTAGATGTTGAATGTAAGATGGAAAATAATGAAACTAAGGCCTGTGATAAGGTTGATTTGGTAAGTAAAACAAGCAAAAAAGAGATATTTAATTAAGAAATTTTTTAGTTATGTTTTAAAACAAATATATTTGAGGAAGATTTAAAACGTGTTTTCCTTTTTTTCTTTAATCGTGTTTCAAAACGAATATACGAGTAATACTTTGAAACACGATTTACCTTATTACTTTTAATACAGCTAAATAGGAGGTTTAAAGCCTTGATAAACGATAGCAACAAAGCAAAAGGTGTAATGCCCTTTGAAAGTATAAGATTAGCATTAGCTTCACCTGATAAAATAAGAGAGTGGTCTCATGGAGAAGTAAAAAAACCAGAAACTTTAAACTACAGAACCTTAAAACCTGAAAAGGACGGTTTATTCTGTGCAAAAATATTTGGACCAGTAAAAGATTATGAATGTTTATGTGGAAAATATAAGAAGAAAAAGTATGAAGGAACAATATGTGATAGATGTGGAGTTGAGGTAACTAGGTCTGACGTAAGAAGGGAAAGATTTGGTCATATAGAGTTAGCTTCACCTGTTGCCCATATATGGTATTTAAAATCTACACCATCTAAACTTGGTAATCTTCTAGGTTTAACTTCTAGGGATATAGAAAGGGTAATATATTTTGAAAGTTATCTCATTATAGAACATCCAGAGGAAGAAGAAGAGGAATTATTTGAAAAAGACCCATCAACTATACCATTAAAGGATGGTTCATTTGTAAAACTGTATGTTAAATCTGAAGACGAGTTTAGAGAGGCTTACGAATACGAGCATTCAGACAAGTACGAATATGGAATGGGAGCTGAAAAGGTTAAGGATTTACTGTCAAGGATAGACCTTGAGACGTACGCTAATAAACTAAGAAGTGAAATGAAAATTTACGCAATAGGATACGATGAGTTAGATAAAAACTTTAAAGAAGCTCAAGAAAGACTTTACAAAAAAATCATTGTAGAGATAGCTAAAAAGTTATCTGAAGTGGGCTTAAAATTTGGAGAAGTTATTCCATCTGAAAAGGAAATAGACGCAATATTAACTAAAGACTACTATGTAGTTATAGACCCTAAAGATGCTCCATTAATGGAAGGCCAACTTTTACATAAGGAAGAAGTAGAAAACCTAAAAGCCGAATATGGAAGTGAAGAAGATAGCTTTATAGTTGAAACTGGACCTAAGGCAATAGAGCTTTTATACAACAGATACAGAGAAAAAAATAAGGATATACCTTTATTTAGAGTTATTAA
>CAZEUK010000149.1:0-3742 GCA_964514535.1 uncultured Aquificales bacterium | reverse complement strand
CTTTTGCACTCATTCTAAACTCCTTTAGTTCATGTTTTGTCTGAACGTTGTGGGATAGAAAGGATATAACAAGTGATGATGTTAAAAGAAAGGTAGGAGTTTTGTCTGAACGTTGTGGAATAGAAAGAAGGCAAGTTTTTTCCTATAGAGCTTGTTAATATTTAGTTTTGTCTAAACGTTATGGAGTAGAAAGAAATTAAATTTTAATTATCTTTATTTAGATTTTCCTTGTAATAACAACAATATTGAGTTATTGGACAAATATCACATTTAGGCTTTATAGGTTTGCAGATTGTTTGACCAAAGGCAACAAATAAATCATTTATCTTATTCCAATACTCTATAGGTACATTTTCCATAAGTTGCCTTTCAGTTTCTTCTGGATTTTTACTATCCACAAAGCCCAACCTGTTTGTTATACGATGGACATGTGTATCAACACATATCGCAGGTTTTTTAAAAGATAAAGCTAAAACCAAATTCGCAGTTTTTCTACCTACACCTTTTAACTTCAATAAATCATCAAGATTATCTGGAACTTTTCCGCCATACTTTTCTATAATATCTTTTGAAACTTCCCTTATAACCTTTGCCTTATTTCTATAAAACCCTGCAGGATATATAGCCTTAGCTATATCCTCCTCTGAAAGTTTGAGCATATCCTCTGGATTATCCGCAAGTTTAAACAGATTTTTTGAAGCTTTAGCGGTAACCTCGTCCTTCGTCCTAGCACTGATTATTGTAGATATTAAAATCTGAAAAGGTGTTTTTTTGTCCCTTTTTTCCATTAAAGACACAACTGGAGCTTTCCACTTTTCAAACTCACCCTCCAAAATTTCCATAATTTTTAAAAATGTTTTTGTGTCTATCCTACATTTTCCCATATCTAAAACCTAATCTAATTTAATTTTAGATTTTTTATAAACCTTTCCGTTTCTTTAATTATGTTCAACACATCGTCAAGATTTTTTGGCGTTTTAAAATCTAAACTATCAATGGCTGTTTGTATCAATCTGTATATATCTGTAAATTTTATTTTACCTTCTAAAAACATATTAACTGCTATCTCATCTGCAACTGTTAAAATAATTGGATAAGCTCCAGCCTTTTTACCTACATAATAAGCTAGCTCTAACAAAGGGAACTTTTTATAATCAGGTTTAAAAAACTCAAGCTTTCCTATATCCGTTAAATCTAATACATCACTTCCATTAAACCATCTTTCAGGAAAAGAAATTGCATAACTTATTGGAATTCTCATATCAGGACTTGATATATTGGCAATAATACTATTATCGTTAAACTGTATTAAACCGTGAATAATACTGTCAGGATGTATTACAACATCTATCTTATTGTAAGGAATGTTGAATAAATAATGGGCTTCTATTACTTCTAATCCTTTATTCATTAATGTCGCACTGTCAACCGTTATCTTTCTTCCCATCTTCCATTTAGGATGATTTAAAGCCTGTTCAACTGTTATATTTTTAAACTCATCTAAAGGTAAATTTAAAAATGGACCACCTGAAGCAGTTAAAATAATTTTTTTTATATCTTCCCTTCTTCCTGAAAACATACATTGAAATATTGCTGAGTGTTCACTATCTATTGGAATAATATTTTTATATTTACTCCATAAAACTTCTCCTAAACATATAATAGCTTCTTTATTTGCAGTTGCTAAATTCCTATTCTTCTGCAACAGATAATAGGTTGGCTTAATTCCTGCAATTCCTGATATACCATTTATAAATAAATCAATATTTAACTCTACTAACTCTTTTAACCCTTCTTCACCGCTTAAAACTTTAACTCCGTCTATATCCTTATTCTTTTCGTAAACATAAACATATTTAGGTTTGAACTCTTTAATCTGTTTTAAAAGTTTATCTGAGACCTTAGAAGCAGATAAAAGCTCTACTTTTATTTTATCTTTATGAATTCTAGCTACATCTAACGTTTGTGTTCCAATTGAACCTGTTGAACCTAGTATGCCTATTCTCTTCACCTACAACCCCAGATTAAGTAATACTTGCAAGTATTGAACCTAATATCTCATTTTCTGATTTATAACCTATCAATTCTTTCTTATCGTTAATAACAACTTTTGGAACGGTAATTACAGAGTATTTATTTGCTATTTTTGGAAAAGAAAAACATTCAATAGCCGTTGCAGTTATAAAGTTTGATGCTAAAGCAAAGTTATAACATTTCAAAACCATAGGTGGACACCAACCACAGGATAAAGTTATAAAAATTTTTATATCAACAGGTTTGTCTATTTCTTGTATAAATTCCAATGTTCTATCTTCTAAATCAATATTTTCTGTAGATACCAACTTTATAGCGTCTATGAAATTTTTAAACTCCCCACCTTCTATATTTCCCATATACTTTATACCTATTTCTTTACCATCCTTTCCGATAGATACACAAGGATAATCTAAACATTCTAAACTGTCTGAATAAATAAACTCTATTTTATCTGATAGGTTAGACAACTCCTTTAATAAATTTTCAACCTTTTTAGATAGTTTATCTCCTTTACCTTTAAATATCAGATTAACCTTATCTTTTAAACTTTTTTCAAAATCATCCTTTAAATTTAATTTAACACTATCCGATAACATTAAATCCCTTTATACTTTATTCTTAAACTTTATAAATACTATCAAAAATTTTTTATTTAAGGAAGAAATATTAATCTTTAGTTTTTTTATAAATATGTTTTAAATACATTGTTGCATACGCACCTTTAGGCAGGAAGAACTCTATCCTATCTGAATTGATTTTTAAATTGTCAACTTTTAAAAATGTTTTTCTGTAATCACCCTTGATTTTTAGAAGATACAATTTTTTATTTAATATATCAAAGTCTAAACCTTCGTCTTTTAAAATTTTTTCATAAATACTTTTTTCTACATTATTAAACTTAGTTTTATAACCAAGGATAGGCCAAAATTTCTGTATAGAATTAAACATATTTTTAAAGTTTGTATAGGGAATAAAAAATCTAAATAATTTTTCCCTTATATAATAACCATAAAAAAATTGTTTTAAATACAGTTCTAAAGATTTGTTCCATAGATAACTTAAATATGCTTCAATATAAAAATTTTCTAACCATCTTAACTTTTTCCTTTCCGAGTTTAGAGATAAATTTATAATACTATCTTTTCCTTTCTTTAAATTTTTCTCTATCCTCTGTAAATCGTAATAATTTATAAACCAATCCTTAGGTTCAATATCTACATTTTTTATCTTCACAGAAAATTTATTACCTTTTAAATAACCTATCTTTACCCTTCTTTTAATCCTTCCTAAATATTGCATTATAAAAAATGTATCTTTATCTATTCTTTCCTTTACCAATTCTCCTAAATATTTATCAGATGATACATATTGGAAAGTTAATGCATTTTTATCCTTTAGACCTGCATACCACAACCTATACGGTGCGGTTATTTCCTTAGTATTCATATTTCTCTTTATAAGTAGATAAAGATGATATTTACCTTTTTCATTTAAAGGATGTTCTCCCACTTCTTTAACGATAAAATTTTCAGGTTTTTCCTTTACATTCCAATCAAATAATATCTCCATTCAGTCAAACACTCTAAAATTAAAATATTTTCAGAATTATATCCTATTTTCTTTTAAATCCTTGTAAAAAATTAATATGTATTCATTGGAAGGTTAGCTACTATGAATTTCTTAAAAGAAAATAAAAAAGACCAAG
>CAZEUK010000148.1:0-3763 GCA_964514535.1 uncultured Aquificales bacterium | reverse complement strand
AACTATTAATATTCCTTTATTCTAATATTATGAATAGTATAAATTAATATAAAAATTTTTAGATGAGAGGACAAAGGATGATTGAAGATAGGGAGTTATTAGAAAATAATAAATGGCAAGATGAAGAATTTTTAGAAGAAAACGCAGAATTACTGAAGGCTCTAGCACATCCCAGTAGATTAAAGATTATAGGTTTTTTAAGTTCTGGAAAGAAATGTGTTAAGCATATATGGGAAGCTCTTGAATTACCTCAACCTAACGTATCCCAACACTTGTCTGTATTAAGAAATAAAGGTATACTAGGTTATAAAAGGGAAGGCTCTATAGTTTGTTATTATATTAAGAATAAAAAGGCCTTAGAGATTTATAAATTGCTTTTAAAGGATAACGGATAATATTATTTTTATAAAATTAAACTAAAATTTATAAGAGGAGGAATAATATGGGTAAAGTTTGTATAGTAAACGAGAGTAATTGGGAACAGGAAGTATTAAACTCTGATTTACCAGTATTGGTAGACTTTTGGGCGCCTTGGTGTGGACCTTGTAGATTAATAGCTCCAATAATAGAAGAGTTGGCAGAGGAGTTGGAAGGTAAGGCGAAAGTTTGTAAGTTAAACACAGATGAAAATCCTAATATAGCTATGAGATACAATATTAAAGCTATTCCTACTATAATGGTATTCAAAAACGGACAGGTTGTTGATACGAGAATAGGAGTTCAACCAAAAGAAGTATTAAAAAGTTTATTAGTGTAAAAGGATAAAAACTTGTCTGTAGAAATACATCCAACGAGTATTGTAAGTCCAAAAGCAAAGTTAGGGGTCAACGTTAAGATTGGCCCCTTTACAATAATAGAGGATGATGTTGAGATAGGAGATAACACAGAAATATCTTCCAATGTAAAAATCAAAAATTTCACCAAAATAGGCTCTAACTGTCAAATCTTTGAAGGTGCGGTAATTGGTAATATTCCACAACATCTAGGTTTTAAAGGGGAAAAAACTTTTGTTGAAATAGGTAATAGAGTAATTATCAGAGAGTATTGTACTATACACCGCGGAACTTCCTTTGATGATGGGATAACTAAGATAGAAGATGATTGTTATCTTATGGCATACGTCCATATTGCCCATGACTGTAAAGTAGGAAAGGAAAGTATATTAGCTAACAATGTTACTTTAGCAGGACACGTTAAAATAGGAAAGTATGTTTTTATAGGTGGATTAACTCCTATACATCAGTTCTGTAGAGTTGGTGATTATGCTATGGTTGGTGGTGCTTCTGCAGTAGATAAGGATATTCCACCATTCACAAGGGCTTCAAAAAACCATGTAATGCTATACGGTTTAAATTTAATAGGTCTAAAAAGAAGAGGTTTTGAGCAGGATACAATAAAGATTTTAAAAGAAGCGTATAGAATTCTTTTTAGAAGCAACTCCACTCTATCTGAAGCTGTAAAGGAAGTTGAAAAGAAATTACCACAAACTGAAGAGATAAAATCCCTGCTAGAGTTTGTTAAGACTACCAAAAGGGGAATTGCACCGGACGCATCTAAAAGGAAATGGGAAAGATAGGGTTAATTGCAGGTAGTGGAGATTTACCTATAGAATTTGCAAAAAATGTCAATCTATCAGGAAAACCTTTAGAAATATTTGCTATAAAAAAAATCACTGACAAATCTATCCAAAAGTATGGCAAAACACATTGGATAAACTTCGGTGAAGCTCAAAAACTAATTGATTTAATGAAAGCTAGAGATATAAAAGATGTTGTAATGTTAGGAAAGATAGAACATTACTCTTTAATATTTTCTCTATATAAATTAGATAAAAGGGCGAAACAGTTTTTTAACAGTTTGAAAGACAAAAGGGCTAAAACCATTCTTTCTGCAGTTTTAAAAGAATTGGAAAAAGAAGGGTTTAATCCTATTGACCCTACACCGTATTTAAAAAATTTACTTATGCCTGAAGGTCTAATAAATGATGTTAAGCCTGATGAAGAATTATTGGAAGATGCAAAGTTTGGCTTAGAGATAGCAAAAAAGATTGCAGATTTGGATATAGGTCAAACTGTTGTTGTAAAAAATAAAATAGTGGTGGCTGTTGAAGGTTTGGAAGGGACAGACAAATGTATAATCCGTGGTGGAGATTTGGCAGGTGAAGGGACGGTTATATGTAAAGTTGCTAGAAAAAATCAAGATATGAGGTACGATGTTCCGGTTATAGGATTAAAAACTTTAAAGAGTATAAAAAAAGCAAAGGGAAAACTTTTAGCAGTTGAAAGTGATAAACTCTTTTTATTGGATAAAGAAAAATTTATAGAAACGGCAAACAAATATAAAATATCTGTAATAGGATTTAAAATTAATTAAAAAAATTAATGGGAAATAAGTCTTAAAATATCATTCATTATAACGAAAAACATTAATAAACCTATTAGGGCAAAACCTAGATAAGCTATATACTCTTTAACTTTTTCAGGTAAATCTCTTCTGATAATCATCTCTATTAAGAGAATTGCTATTAACCCACCGTCTAAAACAGGGATTGGAAGTAAGTTTAAATATCCTAACTGTAATGATATAAAGCCCATAGAGAATAAAAATGTTGATATACCACTTTCTAAAGCCTGCCCTGAAAATTTAGCTATAGCTATTGGACCGCCTAAAGTTTTAAAGGACACTTCTCCTGTTATTAAACCTTTAATCACTTCTCCTAAAGATACGGTAAGCTCATAACTTTTCTCAAATGCCTTTTTTAGAGCATCCACAAAACCTAATTTAATAACTTTCATTTCCGTTTTCGGTGCTATACCTATAACATATCTATTTACTCTCTTATCAAATTCAGGTTTTATTTCAACTTTTATTATTTTATTATTTCTTTTAACTAATAAACTAACTTTTCCTTCCTTATAATTCTTCATAAAGTTTAAAATATCGTACCAGCTTTTAACAGGTTTATTGTTTATTGCAAGTATAATATCACCTGCTTTAATTCCAGCTTTGTCTGCAGGTGAGTTTGGCTCTACAGCTCCGACAACAGGTTCTATTAACGGTGCTATACCTAGATTTAATTTTTTCAAATCATCAGGTAGTTTAGTTTTAATATTAATCTCTTTCCCATCTCTTAAAACTGTTATATTAACTTCCTTATCAAGTCTCATTCCTAACTTAATAGTTAAATCTTGCCAATTTTTTACAGCTTCACCGTCTATAGCTACAATCTTATCTCCAACTTGTAAACCTAACTTTTCCCCTAAACTATCTTTCTCCACATATCCAACAACAACCGGTTTGTCAAGATATGTAGGTTTTGATATACCAATCATATATGCGGTAGTAAATGCAAATATAGCAAATATTATGTTAAATAAAGGTCCTGCAAAGGCTATTAAAATTTTTTGCCATTTTGGTTTACTGTGAAATGAACGGGGGTCATTAAAGGCAGATTTATCCACTTCACCTTGGACAGGCTCTGTCATACTGTCTTCACCGTACATTTTTACATATCCACCTAACGGAATTAAAGCTATCTGATAAACCGTTTCCTTTCCTTTCCACTTTATTAATGGTGGTCCAAAACCTATTGAAAAAACTTCAACTTTAACTTTAAATAGTTTTGCAAATAAAAAATGTCCAAATTCATGTACTGTTATTAAAACACCTAAAAGTATTAAAAAGCCTATTACCGTTGTTAACAATACAGCCTGGTAAACCAAAGTGTAATTAGTTTTTTACACTTTGGGCTGGGGTATTTGTA
>CAZEUK010000147.1:0-3796 GCA_964514535.1 uncultured Aquificales bacterium | reverse complement strand
TTTCTCAAAATTCATTTCTGTTTTAATATTCAATTAAATTTTTTCCTTAAAGATACATTAGAGTTACAAAAACTTCAAATATAATTCGTAAATTTTTTAACTATCTGCAAGGTAGTAGTAATTTTTTATAATCTTTTAATATTATTTTTATACCTATCGCTACCTGTAAGTGTGCCTTAGAAATACAAAATAGCAAACACATTGAAAATTACTATTTATAGGCTGTTTTCATACTTTTTAACTATTAGGTTTTTCTTTATGTTTTGAACATTGTTTGGTAAATATCTCCGTTCCATAACTGGTTAAACAGATTTAATAATTCTTCTTCATAGTTTTTTGAGCCTTCCGCTATCTTATCCATAATATCTTCAAGTTTTTTAGTAAACTCTTCATTTACAAATCTGTATAAATCTTCCCTAGCTTTCACAAGATTTAAAACAGTTTTTCCTAGTTTTGTAGCAAACAGAAAGCCTTTCCTTTCAACTATATACTTTCTGTCTAAAAGTTTTTGAACTGTGATTGCATACGTGGAAGGTCTTCCTATTCCCTTCTCCTTCATATCCTTTATAACAGTATCAAAGGTGTAGTAAGGTACTTTTGGTTTTTGATATATAGTTTTATTTCCAACTTCAACATTACCTTCCTTAATGCTGTAGGTCTTAACTGGAAGGATTAAGTTGTATCCGTCTTCAATAACTCTAGTTAAAATATCCTCTTCTATCTCTTCTTTAAATGCCCTTATTAGATATTTAACTTTTTCTACGATAGTTTCCCTCATCTGTGAAGCTATAAACTGTTTAAATATTAGGTTATACAGTCTTATATGTTTTGATGTTAAGTTTTGGAAGCCAATCATATATTGGAGAGATTTTAACTCTTCACTATCCATAGCTTTTGTTGGTCTAATACATTCGTGAGCTCCTTCAACATTTGAAAACTTTCTTGGGTGGAAATATTCTTCCCCAAAATTCTCTAAAATATACTCTTTAGCTATTCCTATACCTGTGTCTGACACTCTAAAACTGTCTGTCCTATGGTAAGTGATTAAGCCTTCCTCAAATAAATCTTGAGCTAAATCCATAGTTTCTGAAGGGCTAAATCTTAACTCTCTAGACGCGGACATTAGTAAACTATCTGTAGTAAAAGGTTTAACAAAAAGTTTCTCTTCCTTACTCTCTAATTTTTTTACATTAACAAACTGTATATTTTCATAAAACCATTTGGCAGATTTTTTATCTTCAAACTGAAATTCAACTGGGTAATCATTTATAAAGATTTTAACAACATTTATTTTTTTTCTTGCTTCCTCTGTTCTGTTAACTATCCATTCTAGAACAGGCGTTTGAACTCTACCTGCCGATAGATGTGGATTTTTCAACTTTTTCTGAATGTATTGGGATATTAAAAATCCTATCCATCTATCAGAAATCCTTCTAACTAATTGGGCTTTTACTAGATTTTTATCTATTTCTCTAAATTCAGAAATAGCCTTTAGAAAGGCTTTTTTAGTTATCTCGTGGAACTCTGCCCTTTTTATATGGTAATTGTAAGGTTTTGAGTTTAGATATATATCAAAGCTTATCTTTTCTCCCTCTGTATCTGGGTCGGTGGCAACATAAACTTCCTGAACTTCTAAGTCTAACTCTCTTATACTGTCTACTATTTCCTTCCTAGTATCGTCTATCACTTCAAAAATCGGTATGAACCTATCTTCCTTTAAAACTCCAAAGTATCCTTCCTCTTTGTTTAAATCAAACAGATGTCCTTTACTTGCCACTATTGTTAAAAATCTGTTTCCTATAGCTATCTCGTAAGCATCAAGATTTTTCAATCTTCTTCTTAAAGGTTTACCGAAAAAGTTAGCTATCGTCCTAGCTTTATTTGGACTTTCAACTATAACTACGGTAGTTTTAAAAGATTGTCTCTCCTCAGGTATAATCTCACCTGCCAATACTTTTTTTACTCTTTCCCTATCTTTATCTATCTCATTTAAAATTTTTTCCAAATCTACATTATCAACAGATTTAAAGTTTATATCCTCACTGAAAAATCTGGCCTTTTTCTGTAAAGAGTAAAATGCCTTTTCATCATCAACTAACAGATAAGCCAATCCTTTAGTTAAACCACCTGCATATAGACGGGATGTTCTACCTGAGGCTTGTATATAACCTGTAATATCTGCAGTTATAAGAATAAAACTATTATCAACTCTTTTTAACGTTATTTCAGGTGAGTTTTTGATAGCTTCGTAAATATCATTCCTTTCAACTAACGATTTTACAAAATCTCTTATTTTTAACAGTTTTTCCTGTTTTGCTTTATCTAAATTTTCGTAAGGAATAAATGCAAAAATCTTTAAAAATCTTATATACTCGTAGAGAGTTTTTATTTCTTTATCTTCTACTAATTTTTTCTTAATTAAAAAGGGAGTTAAAGTTAAAAGGAAATAGTATAGATGTATAAACTCTTCCTCAAATCTTATATTAAACTGTAATTTTGGAACTCCTATAAAAAGTGCGTATCTGATAACGTCCGGTAGGTCTATACCTCTAGCTATCGGATTTCTATAACTTGCAAAACCAACGACAACTGGAATTTCCCCTGATTTAAATTTATCTAAATTATCCATTAACTTTTCGTAAGATATTGCATTAATTCCATTTTGATTTAGAAACTCAACATATTTATGTAAATTTTCTACTGTTTCTGAAGATGAAAGGAATACCAAACCACCTTTACCTAATCTTTTAATCTTTTCTATAGATAACTTCCATAAATCTTTGCCTATAGCTTCTTCGTAAACATCTTCAACATTCCTTAAAGTTATAGACGGCTTTCCAACCTCAAAACCTAACAACTCTCTAAAAAGATTAACTCTTTTAGACCTAGGGTTTGAAGTTGCAGAAGAAACTATTAAAACTCCCTTTCTCTTTTTGGATATTTTAAAAATTTCTTCTTGAAAACTTCTGTAATTTTGTAAATCTTCTTCGGTAATATTCTTTTTACTAAAAACTTTTTGTTTAAACTTTATAAACTCTAACCCTTTGTTAATATCTTCCTCGGTAAAACCTAACAACATAAGAACTTTATCAATGTTTTTTGCACTTTTTAAAATACTATCAACGTCATCAACAAAAACTAAACTGTAAATACCTTTTGGAATATTCTCTATATTTTTGTATAAAAACATAGTTGTAGTTATAAGAATGTTAAAATCTCCATTTTTTATTCTACTTTTTAACTCTTCCTGTTTTTTCTTAGATTTTGCAAATTTTGAACTGTAGGCGATTATTTTGTCAGGATTAGCTCCGTAGTTTATAAGCCTATCGTAAGCTTGATTAACTAATACCTGTGTCGGAAAGAGAAGATAAACTTTTTTATTAAAATTCTCAACTAAAAATTTAGACAAGATTAAACCAAATGTTGTTTTTCCAATTCCTGTAGGAGCTAACAGTGCATAAGATATATTAAGAAAGTATCTTATAGCCCAAGTTTCCTGAATACTCCATAAATCATTTTTTATTATTTCTTTAAAAAATTTTTTAAATCTGTTTAATTCTTCCCAAACATCACAAACATTTCTAAACTTTCCGTAGCCTATAAAATCACAAACTTCATCTCTTCCAACTTCATCAGGAAGACATTTTACACAGGGTAAGCCCTTTTCCAATCTATCTGATGATATATCTCCTTTACAGTTAGGACACATATTTTTATATATTGAAGGAATAACCTCTGAGTTGTTCAAACTATTTCTCCTATAGATTTTTAAATTAAAAATAATTTTATATTAAAT
>CAZEUK010000146.1:0-3804 GCA_964514535.1 uncultured Aquificales bacterium | reverse complement strand
AAGAACATAAGATATTTAATTACATGTTCAGGTTGTCCGGGGAATTTTTCCCTTAATCTTTTATCCTGTGTCGTAACACCAACGGGGCAGGTGTTTAAATGGCACTGTCTAGCCATTACACAACCTTCAGCCACCATTAAAGCTGTTCCTAAACCATACTCTTCCGCCCCAAGTAATGAAGCTATGATAACATCTCTGCCTGTCTTAATCTGTCCATCAACCCTTAATTTTACTCTTCCTCTTAAATCGTTATCTATCAATACCTGTTGTACTTCCGATAAACCAACTTCCCAAGGTAAGCCTGCATGTTTTATTGAGATTAAAGGCGATGCCCCTGTACCTCCGTCGTGTCCTGATATATGTATTATGTCTGCAAATGCTTTTGCAACACCTGAAGCGATAGTTCCTATACCTTTGGAAGCAACAAGTTTAACTATAACTTTTGCATTTGGATTAATCATCTTTAAGTCGTAGATTAATTGGGCTAAATCTTCTATTGAGTAAATATCGTGGTGTGGCGGTGGTGATATTAATGTAATTCCCGGTTTAGCTCTTCTTAAGAAGGCTATGTATGTATCTACCTTTTTACCCGGTAATTGTCCACCTTCCCCCGGTTTAGCACCTTGGGCTATTTTTATCTCTATCTCTTCAGCAGAGTTTAAATATTCTGCCGTTACTCCAAATCTCCCTGAAGCTACCTGTTTTATCTTTGAATTTTTAATTGTGCCGTACCTTGCAGGGTCTTCTCCACCTTCTCCTGAGTTTGATTTTGCACCTACCCTGTTCATAGCCTCTGCTATCGTTTCATGGGCTTCTTTACTTAAAGCTCCAACTGACATTGCAGCTCCAACAAACTTTTTAACTATCTCCTCTGCAGGCTCAACATCTTCTATTGGAATAGGTGGTCTATCACTCTCTATCTTGAATAAATCTCTCAATGTGACAGGTTTTTCTTTATAACTATCTTCAACAAATTTTTCATAACTTTCCCAACTGTCTCCCCTTACAGCTCTATGTAAATCTCTAACTGCAACAGGATTCCAAGAGTGGAATTCTCCATCTCTTCTGTGTCTAAACTCACCTCCCTGAGGAAGTGATACAGGTTCTTCAAAGAATGCTTTATTAAATCTTATTAATGTTTCCTGTGCTATCTGTTTTACTCCTATACCGTCTATAGGTGAAGCTGTGCCCGGGAAGTATTTATCTATAACATCTTTTCCTATTCCAATAGCTTCAAACAGCCCAGAGCCTCTATAACTTTTAACTGTAGCTATTCCCATTTTTGACATTATTTTTAATAGCCCTTCATTAACAGCTTTCCTATAATTTCTTACAGCCTCTTCAAATGTAAGATTAAACTTTTTATCCTCATCAACTAGATTTCTTATTATCTGAACTGCCATATAAGGATTAACTAATGTAGCTCCATATCCTATTAAAAATGCTATTGAGTGTGTGCTTCTAGCCTCTCCTGTATCAGCTATAAGGGAGAATTTACTTCTCTTACCTTTTCTAATCATATGGGCGTTAACAGCGGCAACAGCCAATCCCATAGGTATAGGTGCTCCCTCTATAGATACATCCCTATCTGTTAAAATCACAAGCTCCTTTCCGTTATCAACTGCTTCCTCAACTCTTTTTGCTATATCGTCTAAAGCAGGCTCTAAAGCATCATCGTAAGGGTCAAATATTGCAGGAATTATTTCTACTTTATCTTTATAAAGTTTGATTAACTCTTCCATTTCATTATCAAATATTAATGGGGAAGAAACTATTAACTGTTTAGCGTGTTCTGGTGTTTCAAGTAAAAAGTTATCTTTTTTACCTACGTAAGTGTTTAAAGACATTACTTTCTTTTCCCTTATGGGGTCAATTGGTGGGTTTGTAACCTGTGCAAATTTTTGTTTAAAGTATTCAAATAAAAGTTTTGGTCTCTTTGATAAAACTGGCAATGGCGTATCATTACCCATTGAATAAATCGGGTCTACTCCCTTCTCAGCCATAGGTTTAATAATCATACTTATCTGGTCTTTATCGTACCCGAAGACTAACAACTCTCTGATTATATCTTTTCTATCTAAATCTGGGTAATCCTTTGCAGGAATAAATTCTTTAAGATTTTCCTCAACCCATTTTTCGTAAGGATTTAAATGGGATACTTTTTTTATTACCTCTGAAGATTTATAAATCTTACCTTCCTTAGTATCTACCGCTATTTTATCACCGGGTCCCAATCTTCCTTTTTCTATAATCTTCTCTTCAGGTATATCAATTGTTCCAACTTCAGAAGCCATTATTACAAACTCGTCTGTAATAACATATCTTGCAGGTCTTAAACCGTTTCTATCTAGCTTTCCTATAACTGTATCTCCATCTGTAAAAGCAATGGCTGCTGGACCATCCCAAGCCTCAAATATACAGGAAAAATATTTATAAAATGCTCTCTCTTCAGGTGATAATCTATCGTCATTTTCCCAAGCTCTAGGAATAAGTGCATTTATTGCAGTTAAAGGATTTTTCCCAGACATTAAAAGGAATTCTAAAGCGTTATCTAAAGATGCAGAATCACTATCCTCATAGTTAACAATTGGTAGTATATACTCAGCCAAATCTCCCCAAACTTCCCTAACGTCTTCTGCCTTTGCATTTATCCAGTTTCTATTTGCGTTTATTGTGTTAATCTCTCCATTATGGGCTAAAGTCCTGAAAGGTTGTGCCAGTTTCCACTGTGGAAATGTGTTAGTTGAAAATCTTTGGTGAAATATTGCCAAACCACTCTCAAAATCTTTGTCTTGTAAATCTAAATAGAAGTATTTTAGTCTAGGTGCGGTTACCATTCCTTTATAAACGATAGTTTTACTTGATAATGACGGAATGTAAAAATCTTTATACTTTTCGTCTGTTGTAAGTTTTTCTAATTTTTTTCTTAAAATAAATAATTCCTTTTCAAAATTTTGTATATCTAATCCTTCTTTAGATATAAAACATTGCCAGATTTCAGGTTTATTCCTTTTTGCTATTTCTCCAAGCTCTTCCTCGTTTAGTGGAACTTTTCTCCATCCTAAAAATTTAAATTTTTCATTTATTATATTTTTTATTTGCTCCTTTAATTCTTCCTCATACTCTTTAGGAATAAAAAACATTCCAACGGCTAAATCTTTCTCTTCAGGTAGATTTATATTTAAGTCTTTTGCCACCTTATAAAAAAATTTATACGGAATATGTGTTAATATTCCTGCTCCGTCTCCAGTTTTCCCGTCTGCACTTACAGCACCTCTATGGTCTAAATTTGCAAGTGAAGTTAAGGCTTTATCTACTAAATCGTGAGATTTTTCACCTTTTATATTTACGATAAAACCTACTCCACAGTTATCTCTTTCAAAGTTTTGCATACTTCTACCCCTTTTGTTAATAAAAGATTGGTAAAATATTATCTAATATTAATATTAACATTATCAATAATAAGCTCTATCCTAAACAATTTAACAATTTTACAATTTTGTAAACTTTAAATCTGGTTAATTTTATTAAAGTTAAAGCTGAAAGTTTAAAAGTATCTTAAATGCCTTTGGAATTACAAGATTAAAGGTAGGTTAAAAAATTTCTGATACTAAAACTGAGATAAATTAAAATTTAACTACTATAAATTGTAAGTGGAATACATAGAAAAATTAATACCAACAAAAATAACCATTCTAAAAACTATTTAAATATTTAAATTTTTATCTTAAAACTTTTCCTATGAATATGTGATAAACCGTACTGTTTTATCTCTTCCTTATGTAATTTCGTTAAATATCCTTT
>CAZEUK010000145.1:0-3828 GCA_964514535.1 uncultured Aquificales bacterium | reverse complement strand
CATCAAAGTTTGTAAAAATTCCCCCTGCTTCCTTTATCAGTAAAACACCTGCCGCTATATCCCAGACAGACAACTTCATTTCAAAAAATCCGTCAAAAACTCCCTCAGCAGTTAAAGCTAAATCTACAGCCGCCGCTCCGGGTCTTCTGACAGCAGAAAATCTAATCATAGCTTCTTTAAAGGCTAATAAATATCTGTCAAGCTCTTCAATATTTCTAAAAGGAAAGCCTGTTGATATTATGGCTCTCTTAACAGGTCTATCTGATACTCTTATACGTTCTCCATTCAAATATGCACCTTTACCTTTACCACACCAATAAAGCTTGTCTAACATTGGAATGTATATTGAACCTGCTACCAGCTCCTCACCCTTCTTTAAAGCAACAGAAACGGCAAATATCTCAAATCCATTTATATAATTTTTTGTTCCGTCCAACGGGTCAACTATCCATACAAACTCACTGTCCTTATTTCCTATAATTCCGTCTTCCTCACCTAAAAAGGCATGGTCTTTAAACTTTGAAAGTATGAAATCTCTAATTCTTTCTTCTGATAACCTGTCAACATATGTAACAAAATCTTTTTCCGATTTAAGCTCAATATCTCTATTTTTAATCTTCTTAAAATTTTCCTTCAGAATAGAACCACCTATTACGGAGGCCTCTTTAGAAACTTGGATAAACTCCTCTATATAATCTTTCAATCTAAAGCTCCATTAATTTAATTTTTCAAAAAATTATAAACAAAAAATCATTTAAATTTTTTTAATAAAAATGGTGGCAGTAATGTTGTTAGTAGAACTATAAAAATAAGTATTGAATAAATTTCAGTTGTAAACACTTTCGCAGACCTTCCAAACTCGGCAAAGATTAAACCAACCTCTCCCCTAGGTATCATAGATATTCCTATCTGAATTTTATCCTTTAAACTTTGATTAACTGTAAAGAATGCTCCTGCCATTTTACCTATAATTGCAACTACAAATAGCGTCAAGGCAAGTATCCAAAGGTATAATGAAGAAAAATTAATCTCTGAAATATCTATTGATAAACCTACAGACACAAAGAATATAGGGGCAAATAGAAACACTATTGGCTCTATCTGGTGGTGAACTCTCTTTGTGAAGCTTTTCATACTTTTATTATCAAACTTAGGTAAATCAATACTTCCAGATAGAGCTATACCTGCAACAAATGCCCCAAGTATTTCAGGTAATCCTGAGTAATGGGCTATTATAGAGAAGAGTAAAATGTATGAGATTACGACTATAGGGATATAACCGGGTACTTTTATATGATTTTTTTCAAATATATGTAGTATATGTCCAAGTATAGCCGCAAATATAGGGGCAACAATAAGGAATATTAACATAAAGAAGATTAATTTTATCAAATGGAATACTTCAATCTTACCTTCCTTTATTAGCTCAACTAATGCAACAAGAACAACAACCCCTAAAATATCGTCTAATACTGCCGCTCCGACAATAATTTGTGCCATTTTTGTTTTATCTAGCTTTAAATCCTTTAAAACTCTTAAGGATATTCCAATACTTGTTGCAGTAAGAGTTCCTCCTATGAATAGAGATGTAAAGAATGAAAGATGAAAAATGTAATAACTGACTAAAAAGCCTAAAAAGAGAGGTATTAAAGCTCCAAAAGTTGCAACGATAAAAGCATTCAAACCTTCAGCTCTAAGTTTATTAATATCGCTTTCAAAACCAACTTCAAACAGGAGTAAAACCACTCCAAGCTCTGCTAATAGTTTTAAAGTCTCGTTTAATTCAACTAAACCTAAAAAACTTGGACCTAAGATTAGACCTGCTAAAACTTCTCCTACTACTGCAGGAGCTCCAAATTTGACAACTAATTCTGCAAGAACCCTACCTACGACTAAAATTAGTATTAAACTTAAAGCTATCTGTTCAAATTCCACCTATCACACCTTTTTTCTTTTTAAAACTAAGAAATTATAATACATCTATTTTATTGAATATTCTGTGGAAATTTTTTTAATCAAATTTTTAACAAATTCTGCTGTGTCTTCCCTCTCCATAGCTATTTCAAAGATAGCCTCAAGATAACCATACTTATTCCCTGTGTCGTATCTCTTACCTTCTAATTCAGTTGAGTATATAGCCTCTATCTCTCTTAATCTTTGTAGAGCGTCTGTAAGCTGAAGCTCGCCACCCTTACCTAAAGGAGTTTTTTTCAGCATATCAAATACTTTAGGGGTAAGGATGTATCTACCTGCTATAGCATCAGTTGAAGGTGCTTCCTGTGGAGAAGGTTTTTCAACTAAATACTTAACAAGTTTTATATTTTTCTCAACTTCCATTCCATCTACAATTCCATACTTATAAACATCTTCCTTATCTACAGACATAGTTCCTATTACAGATTTGGAAAATTTATCAAAAACGTCTATAAGCTGTTTCAATGCAGGTTTTTCATTATTTATTATCAGTTCATCTCCAAGTAAAACTGCAAAAGGTTCATTTCCTATCACACTTTCAGCACATAAAATTGCATGACCTAAACCTAACTGCTCCTTCTGTCTTACATAAACAAAATCAGCTAAATTTGAAATTTCCCTTATCTTTTCAACATATTCTTCTTTTCCGCCTTTTTTCAACGTAAACTCTAACTCAGGAGTATAATCAAAATAATCCTCTATGGCTCTCTTATGTCTTCCTGTTATAAATATAATTGTTTCTATACCTGAGTTTACAGCTTCTTCAACAATAAACTGAATTATAGGTTTATCTACAATGGGAAGCATCTCCTTTGGAGTTGATTTAGTTGCAGGTAAAAATCTAGTGCCAAATCCTGCAACAGGTATTACAGCTTTTCTAACTTTAAACATAATATTTACTCCTCTTTTTTAAATCTGTTTAAAACCTTCTTATATCCTTCTATTAAATCTCCCAAATCAAATCTAAATCTGTCTTTGTCAAGTTTTTCTCCTGTTTTAGCGTCCCAAAATCTACAAGTATCAGGAGATATTTCATCTGCAAGTATAACTTTTCCATCTTTTCTTCCAAACTCAAGTTTAAAATCAACTAAGATAATACCGTTTTCTTTCATAAAATCCTTTAAAAGTTCATTTACCTTTAAAGCTATTTCCCTCATCTCCTTAACTTCTTCAGGTGTAGCCAAATTCATAGCGTATATATGTTGTTCGCATATTATCGGGTCGTGAAGTTCATCATTTTTTAAATAAAACTCAACTAAAGGTGGATTAAACTCTGTCTTTTCAGGTATACCAAGCCTTTTAACTATACTACCAGCAGCTATGTTTCTAACAACAACCTCAACAGGAATTATCTCAACTTTGTAAAGAAGCATCTCCCTGTCTGACAACTTTTTTATAAAGTGTGTAGGAATTCCATTTTTATTTAAGTATTCAAATAGATATGAGGCTATAGTGTTATTTAACTCTCCCTTACCTTTTATAGTAGCCTTTTTTATTGCATCAAAAGCGGTAGCATCATCTTTATAGTAAGCTATTACTTTGTCTGGTTCATCTGTAAGATATAAAATTTTAGCCTTACCTTCGTATAACTTTTCCCTTTTTTCCATCTCTCTCTCCTGTTTTAAGATTTTAAAACTTTAAGAATATATTATAAAAACATAATTTAATATTAATAAAAATAATACCTTAGATAACGCCAAATCAGTTTAATTCTATATGCCTAAAGTAAAGAAGAATATTCCTTATTCTACTTTAAAGCTAAAAAATGAATATACAGAATTTGATAGAGAAAAAGTTTTTACAGATTAAACTGTCAAACTAGTCAATAGACGACCATAAACTCTGTATATGTGG
>CAZEUK010000144.1:0-3836 GCA_964514535.1 uncultured Aquificales bacterium | reverse complement strand
ATTAAAGAGCTCGTTAGAAAAACTATCCTAAAAGAAGTAGCAGAACAAAGATTAAAGAAACTTGTTAGAAGATTAAGACTTGTAGAGGCGTTTATAAAATCCGGAAATAAGCCTGAATGGATGATTTTAGACGTTATACCTGTAATTCCACCAGATTTAAGACCTTTAATACCTTTAGATGGTGGTAGATTTGCGACTTCAGATTTAAATGATTTGTATAGAAGGGTTATTAACAGAAATAACAGACTAAAAAGACTTATAGAGTTAGATGCTCCAGAGATAATAATAAGAAACGAAAAGAGAATGCTTCAAGAGGCTGTAGATGCTTTAATAGATAACGGAAGAAGGGGAAGGGTAGTAACACAGAATAACAAACCTTTAAAATCTTTATCTGATTCTTTAAGAGGAAAGCAGGGAAGATTTAGACAAAACCTATTAGGAAAAAGGGTTGACTACTCAGGACGTTCCGTTATCGTTGTTGGACCTGAGTTAGAAATGCATGAGTGTGGGCTACCTAAAATAATGGCTTTAGAGTTATTTAAACCTTTCGTTTACAGAAGACTTGAGGAGAAAGGATACGCAACTTCTATCAAAAATGCAAAAAGAATGGTTGAAGAGAAAGACCCTAAAGTTTGGGAATGTTTAGCTGAAGTTGTTAAGCAACATCCAGTTTTACTAAACAGAGCACCTACACTACACAGAATGTCTGTTCAAGCGTTTGAACCAGTATTGGTTGATGGAAAAGCGATAAAATTACATCCATTAGTATGTCCACCTTTCAACGCAGACTTTGACGGAGACCAGATGGCAGTTCACGTTCCATTATCTGTTGAGGCACAGATAGAAAGTTATGTTTTAATGTTATCAACTCAGAATATACTCTCTCCAGCCCATGGTAAACCTATTACAATGCCTTCTCAGGATATAATTCTAGGTTCTTACTTCTTAACTCAGATAGTTGAAGGTGTAAAAGGTGAAGGTAAAGTCTTTGCATCTGAAGATGAGGCTATACTTGCATATGAGTTAGGTAAGGTAGATTTACTAGCTAAAATAAAGGTTAGAAAGGATGGAAAATTAATAGAAACGTCTGTTGGAAGATTAATATTTAATAGAGTATTACCTGAAGGCTTTAGATTTATTAATGAACCATTAGACAAAAAGAAAATATCTAATATAATCTCTGAAATATACGACCAGTTCGGTATAGAAGTTACAGCTACAACTTTAGATAAATTAAAAGAGTTAGGATTTGAGTATGCGGCTAGAGCTGGTATATCCATATGTATAGAAGACTTAAAAGTTCCTTCTAAAAAACAAGAGCTTGTTAAAAAAGCTGAAGAAGAAGCTGAAAAAGTATGGCAACAGTATGTAAATGGAATAATTACCAAAGGAGAAAGATACAACAAAGTTATTGATATATGGTCTCAAACAACAAACGAAATTACTCAGTTAATGTTTGAAGAGATAGAAAACTCTGTAATAGAAGAAAACGGTAAAAAGTATCCCGGTATATTCAACCCTATCTATATGATGGCGTTATCAGGTGCGAGAGGTAATAAGAACCAGATAAGACAGTTAGCAGGTATGAGAGGGTTAATGGCAAAACACTCTGGGGACTTTATAGAAACACCTATTAGGTCTAACTTTAGGGAAGGATTAACAGTTGTTGAATACTTTATTTCAACATATGGAGCTAGAAAAGGTTTAGCAGATACAGCATTAAAAACTGCAGTTGCAGGATATTTAACTAGAAGATTAGTTGATGTTGCCCAAGATGTTGTTATTACAAATGATGATTGTGGAACGACAAAGGGGCTTGAAGTATCAGCAATAATAGAAGGTGGAGAAATTGTTGTACCACTTAAAAATAGAATAATTGGAAGATATGCGGCAGAAGATATAGTTGACCCTTACACAGGAGAGGTTTTAGTAAAAAGAGATGAAGAGATAGATGAAGAAAAGGCACAGAGAATAGAGGATGTTGGAATAGATACTGTAAAAATAAGGTCTGTATTAACATGTGAGCAAAGAAGGGGAGTTTGTGCTAAATGTTATGGAAGAGACTTATCACAGAAAAAACTTGTTGATATTGGGGAAGCAGTAGGTATTATAGCTGCCCAATCTATCGGTGAACCGGGTACACAGTTAACGATGAGAACATTCCATATAGGTGGTGCGGCAACAGCCCAAAAAGTCCAAACTAAACATACAGCTAACCATGATGGAATAGTTAAACTGTTAAATGTTAAAACTGTAGAAAATTCTAAAGGCGAAATACTAGTAATCAATAAAGAAGGGGCTGTTCAGATTGTTGACAATGAAGGTAAAGTAAGGGAAAGGTATCCATTACCTTATGGAGCAAAACTTTATGTAAAAGATGGACAGGAAGTTAAAAAAGGAACAGTTTTAGCTGAATGGGAAGCATTCGCAACACCTATAATTGCTGAGGCAAGCGGTAAAGTTGAGTTAAGAGATATAATCCTCGACGTTACTCTTAGGGAAGAAGTTGACAATATCACTGGAAAAACAATAATGGATATATCATTTATGAGACCTAAAGATGCAGTATTACACACTCCAAGAATTGTTGTAAAAGGTGATGACGGTAAAGAGTATATTTATGATTTACCTGTTAACACTATCCTAATGTTCTCTAGAGATAAATTAAAGACAAAATGGGATTTATGTCCTGCTTGTTCAGAAGATGAAAAAACAGAAGTTCACCATAAATATTTAGAAGCAAAAGAAGACTTTAGAGTGGAAGCTGGAGAGGTATTAGCTAAAATACCTAAAGAAACTGCAAAGGTTAGAGATATAGTTGGTGGTTTACCTAGAGTTGAAGAGTTATTAGAAGCTAGAGAGCCTAAGAATAAGGCTATAGTATCTGAGATAGACGGTACAGTAAAAATATATGAAGATGCAGACGAAATAATCGTTTACAATCCAATTACAGGACAGTCCACAACTTACGATGTTCCAAAAGATGCGTTCGTTATAGTTAAAAATGGTCAACATGTGGTTGAAGGACAGCCTTTAACTGATGATGGTTCTGTAAAGGCTGAGTTTGACGGTATAGTAAGACTAAGGTCTAAAGGATTTAAAATACTGGTTTACAATAAAGAAACGGGATTACAGAGAGAATATGAAATTCCTAAAGGTAAATTTATAATTGTTAAAGATGGTGAAACTGTTAAAGCAGGTGATCCTTTAACAGACGGTACACCTAACCCACATGATATTCTTAAAATTATGGGACCTGAAGAGTTAGCTAAATTCTTAGTTAAAGAAGTTCAAATGGTTTACAGATTACAGGGAGTTGATATTAACGACAAACATTTTGAGGTAATAATTAGGCAGATTTTAAGAAAAGTTAAGATAGTTGATCCGGGAGATAGTAAGTTCCTATTAAATGAAATAGTTGACAAAATAGACTTTGAAGAAGAAAGTATGAGAATTAGAAATGAAGGTGGTACTCCACCAAAAGCTGAGCCTGTATTGGTTGGTATAACTAAAGCTTCTCTATCTACAAGAAGCTGGATTTCTGCCGCTTCATTCCAAGAAACAACAAGAGTTCTGGCAGACGCTGCAGTTGAAGGAAAAGAGGATAAACTAGAAGGATTAAAAGAAAACGTAATTATCGGTAATATAGTTCCTGCTGGTACAGGTATTAAACAGTACACAGAAGTTGACGCTATCATTCCAGATGAAGAAAAAATAAATAAAATTATATAAACCTTCTCTTTTTTCCTTTTCCTTTATTTTTTAACGATAAAATCTTATCAATAATAATAACTATTAAGCTTTGCATTTTTAATAGAAATATATTTTCTGCGTAA
>CAZEUK010000143.1:0-3859 GCA_964514535.1 uncultured Aquificales bacterium | reverse complement strand
GCACCTCTATACAAACCTGAGAAAGAAGAAAAAGACCAAATTGGAGTTGTTCACGGTTTGGCTTGGACTGCTGTCGGAGGTGAAATACTTAAAATAGAAGCTACAAAAATGCCGGGACAGGGAAAGTTAGTTTTAACAGGTTCTCTAGGAGATGTTATGAAGGAAAGTGCTATGACCGCATTGTCTTACATAAAATCAAAATCTAAGGATTACGGCATAAATCCAGAGATTTTTCAAAAATACGATATTCACGTTCACGTACCTGCAGGGGCAATACCAAAAGATGGACCATCAGCAGGAATATCTATAGCAACTGCAATATGTTCAGTTTTAATGGAACTACCAGTTAGAAGTGATGTTGCTATGACAGGAGAGATAACATTAAGGGGAAATGTTTTACCTGTTGGGGGATTAAAGGAAAAGATACTTGCGGCAAAGAGGGCAGGAATAAAGAATGTTATACTTCCGAAGGACAACAAAGACGAAGTTTTAGAAGATTTACCTCCATTTGTTAGAAAAGATTTAAATCTAATATTTGTTGAACATGTTGAGGAAGTGTTTAAAATAGCAATAAGAGATTTTGAAGAGAGATTGAAAGAAGTAGATAAAGAAAGAGAAAATAACAAATAAAGTTTGATTGTTTCCTTTTTCTTTTATATTTTTTACTTACTAAGTAGATACGGAGTTAAAGAATGTACGAATACTTAAAAAAAGTAGCCAGTGGGAAAAAAACATTAAAAGATTTAACCTATAAAGAAGCCTATGAAGTTAACAACAAGATTTTAAATTCAGAGGCCACAAACATACAGATAGGTGCTTTTTGGTCAGCCTTAAGAATTAAGTATGCAACACTTGAGGAGTTAAAAGGCTTTATTGATAGTATAAAAGAATATACAGAGTTTATAGATTTATCAGAGTACAAACCTGTAGATTTGGCAGTTAACTACGACGGAAAAAATAAATCTATACATATTCTACCTGCATCAATATTTATAGCTACAGGGGCAGGTGCTAAGGTTGTAGGTCATGGGGCTAAAAATGTTCCTTCAAAGTATGGTATTACTTATTATGAAGTTTTAGAGGCTATGGGATGTGGTTATCCTACGAACTCTGAAGAGATTTACAAAGCTATAGAGTTATCAGGATTTACCTTTGCATACCAAAAAATATTCAATAGAAAGCTTTACAATCTTTTGCCAAAAAGACAGGAGTTTGGATTAAGAACTTACATAAACACGGTGGAAAAGATTTTAAATCCTTTTAAAACAACGAAAGTTATAATCGGTGTAAACCATCTAAACTATGTTGAAAAGTATATAAAATTAGCATTTTATACAGGATACAACGATATATACGTTGTTAAAGGTTTAGAGGGAGGTATAGAGCCTTCACCTGAAAAACCTACAAAGATTTTTACAAGTAAAGTATTTTCTTTAACCATATATCCGAAGGAATTAAAAGAAAAGATTAATTGTGATAGCAGTATTACTATTAACAAAAATGCGGAGATATGTCTATCTATACTTAAAAATGAAGACAACCCTTACAGAGATTGGGCTATTTTAACTGCAGGATTGATAATATACGCCTACGGTTTGACGAACGATATATCAGAGGCGAATAAGTTGGCAGAGGAAAGTCTAAAATCAGGATTAGCCTACCAAAATTTTAAGATTTATAAATCCTTAACTAAAAAAAGGTATAAAAAGAAATATTCTCAAAACTAAATAAATTTTTAATATAATTTTAGTACCACAAATTATTTAGGAGAAAAAGATGATAGACAGAGATACTGTTTTACATGTAGCTAAACTTTCAAAACTTCAGTTAACTGATGAGGAAGTTGAGATATTCTCAAAACAGCTGGGAGATATACTTAACTTTATAGAGAAACTGAATGAGCTTAACACTGATAATGTTAAACCTTTTTATGAGCTTATAAATCAAGAAACACCTTTAAGGGATGACAAAGTTAAGGAAGGCTTAACTAGAGATGAAGCGTTAAAGAATGCACCACAACAGGAAGATGGATTTTTTGTAGTACCTAGAGTTGTAGGTTAACAGTTTGTTATGAAGAAAAAAATAGTTGTAAAAAATTTATCTAAAAGTTTTGGAAAGAAGGAAGTTTTAAAAAATATATCCTTTGAAGTCTATGAAGGTGAGATATTTATACTAATGGGTGGTAGTGGAAGTGGTAAAAGTACCACTATTAAACATATTATAGGCTTACTAAAGCCTGACAGTGGCTCAATAGAAATAGACGGAGTGGACATTACGAAATTATCTAAGAATGAGTTAATAGAGTTTAGAAAGAAGTTAGGTTATTTATTTCAAGAAGGGGCACTTTTTGACAGTTTAAAGGTTTGGGAAAATGTTGGATTTTACTATCTTGAAAACAGTAAAATGAAAGAAAAAGAGATAAGAGAGTTAGCCAGAGAAAAGTTAAAACTTGTCGGTTTAAAAGATGTTGAAGATTTGTATCCTTCCCAACTTTCAGGAGGTATGAGAAAAAGGGTAGCTTTGGCTAGAGCAATATCAACAAGTCCAGAGATAATACTTTACGACGAGCCTACATCGGGCTTAGACCCTATAACAAGTGCAATGATAGACAATCTTATAGAAAGTTTAAGAAATAACCTAGGTATAACATCTATAGTTGTGACACACGATTTAGCCACAGCATTTGGTATAGGCGATAGGATAGCATTTATACATAAAGGCATAATATACGCAATAGGTACTCCAGAGGAGATAAGAAACAATCCAGACCCTTTAGTTCAACAATTTATAAACAGAAAGGCGGAAGGTCCTATAACAGAGGAGATTTACGCTTAACCGTTTAAAAATTTTATAACTAAATCCTCTAAACCTTTGTATATATCCTGATAGTAAACCTTCTGTTTTATTTCTAATGAGTATAAGTCTTTAACAAGTGAGATTAACTCTTCTTTAGAAACCTTTTTATCCTGCTCCTTAAGTTGTTTTATCTGAAAAGGAAATTTCAAACCAAGCTCTGCGAATATTGTTTTTTCAGGCTTTTTATTTTTAAAAGTCTTATAGAGAAGTAATTTATTCGTTTGAAAAAGTATTAAACTCTGTATCTCAAATGGATGATAACCAGTTTCAAAAAGATTTCTTAAGGTTTTAACTGTATCAGGATTTTTTGTAAATAAAAGATTTAAAAAACTGAAAATGTTCTCTTCAATCTTAGGATTAATAATTTTATCTACATCTTCCTTCGTAATCTCCTTTTTATCCTTCGCATACAGAATTAATTTTTCAACTTCATTTTTAGTATAAAAAAGGTCATTCTTTAAAAGATTTCCGATATAAATAATTAGTTCATCAGAAATCTGTATTCCTTCAGAGATAAACTTTTTCTTTAAAGATGAAAGGAAAGCCTTCTCTGATAACTTCGTTGCAAAAAATAAATCTCCACAGTTCTTTATAGTTTTATAAGGTTCTTTAGAAGGTAGTTTATCTAGCTCTGATATTAAAATAAGCTTATCATCTTGAGGTATATTTATACAAAAATTCAAAAAATTTTTTAATTCATCCTTTTTCAAATTTTTTATAAAACTTTCAAAATTTCTTAAAATTACAATAGTTTTACTACTAAATAGAGACGAAGAGGAGAAAAAGGACAGTAAGTATTTTAAATCTGTTTCATCCCCCCAAAGTGTGTTTATATCCTTATACTTTTCCTTTAGTACTTTAACTATCTGACTTTTTAAAAAATCTTCCTTACCGTATATAAAAATTAGGTTCTTTAAGTTGTCTATATCAGGAGATTTAATAAGTTTAGCTAAACTTTTAACTTCCATTCTTCTCTATTCTATGTATATTTGAAATCATTGAG
>CAZEUK010000142.1:0-3886 GCA_964514535.1 uncultured Aquificales bacterium | reverse complement strand
TAAGCTAATGCTCTGTAGATGTTGTTATGATGATTGTAATCATATCCATATGTCGAGTTTTGTTTTAAACTTCTAAAATTGTCTATTGGCATTGTCGGTCTCCTTTTGCCGACATTGCCGACCCCCTTCGTCTATCGGCATTGTCGGTGCGTTGGTTTCTTCATAATTTTTTTGTGTGTTTAAAAATTGAAATGTAAATAAATTTAACTCTTCCAAAAAATGAGGTTTAAAGTCAAAAAAAAGCAAATCTCATTTAGTGGACAAAGTTAAAAACACAACCTTTATTAGGTGTATATCTCCTATTATATATATAAGAGAGGTAAACGGATTAATTACACCCTTTGAACCAGATAAGAAAAGACCACCCTAAGTTAAAAAGTTTAGATTTGTTCCCTTTGTAGTCGGAAGGTTCGGACAACCAAACGTTATCGAAATTTAAAAAGTAGTGGAAAATACGGAGTAATTTATTTTTTTGGTTCGAGTCTAAAACTTTAACAGATTTATTATTTTTAAGAACGTGTTCCACTTCAATATAATCGTGGAAGTATCTTCTCCAGATTTTTATTTTTTTCCACAAAATGAACCAGATTTCTTTAGAATTCTCTAAACAATGTAAAAAAGTTTTAAAGTATTTTCGTTTAAAGTAATTCTTTTTATGGAAAGTTCTAAATCTCTCCTTTAACCAGAACTCAATCGGATAATCTTTAAATAATTCTTTGTGGAATTCTAATTCAAATTCCCATTTTCTATCAAATTCTTCCAGATATGGATAGAGTTTAAATAATTTGTAAGTAAAATAAGCGTCTATTAAAGCGTTGTGGAAAAGGTCTAAAGTCTCTAAAGGAACGTTGTCAACACATTTAAAAACTGCTTCTATAAGTTTAGGATACTTATAACCATAATAAGGGTGTTCTATTTTACAGATACGAGTGTAAATTTTCATCATATCGATAAATTTTTTAACTCTGATACCTCTATAATTAAGGAAATTCGCTTCAAAACTAACGTTAAAAGCGACCAACACGTTATTTTTTAAGAGATTTTTGAGATACTTAATAAATTGAACGTCGTCATCGAAGTATTTAGGATAGTCTGCGTTATACTTTTTTCTATAAAAATCGATTTTATCTTTTGAGAGTTGGTTAATTTTTATTGCTTCAGGATTAAAATCCTCTTTAGGATAGTAAAATCTATTAAAAATCTTTTCTACTTTATTAGATACCTCTAAAACAGCAATTTGTAAGATACTATCGTTAGCAAACAATCCGTTGGTCTCTAAGTCTATTATGACAAACATTAAAAAGTATAATACCGTAAATCTACGCGTTGGTTGATAATAGTTAAAACAGACTCCAGTCAACTCATATTTTATCTTATACGGAGAAAACGCAAATAACTCTTTGCATCGTAATGACATAAATCATAGAGATTTTGCCCAATCCATGCGAAAAGTTGAAAAATAGTTATGAGAAATATTGAGCAAATGTTAAACGAGTATCTAACAATTGAGGGTTTATGGGTAGAAGAAAACACATTGGAAAATAAGGAATACATACTTAAGGAGTTCTTAGAGATATTAACCACAATAGGAATAAAAGACATAGAAACCTTAAACGGAATAGAATTTCTAAAAATATTAAACCATTTAAAGGAGAAAGGATTAAAACCTTCCACAATAGTGGAATACATACGACAATACTTAAAATTTTTAAGGTTTTTACGCGTTGAAAAAGGTCTAAAAATACCCTATAATGAGATAGAAAGATATATAAGGAAACCTTTAAAGAAATTATCTTTACAAATTGAACCACGAAAGGAACTTTTAACAGAAAACCAACTAAAGTATCTATATAGTTTTTTAAAAAGAGAGTATGTAAAAAAAGGTAAAAAAGCGTTTTATATATTTGTAAAACTATTGGAGTGCACGGGTTTACGACTAATGGAAGCGGTTAATCTAACCCCCGAAGATTTTTATTATGATAAGAAAAACCACCTATGGGTATATGTAAGAAAAGGAAAAAACGGAAAACCGCGAAAAGTTCCTATATTATGTGAACGCAAAGAGGATTTAAAAGAAATAAAAGAGTGGTTGGAACACGTAAAAAGAGAAAATTTACCATTATGGTATTATGAAACGAAGAGACCTAAAAAGGTTAAAGAGTTAAACTACAACAAAATAAAGAGTTTTTTCACCCAATTAAATAAAAAACTTCCATTTAGAGTTTATCCGCATCTATTTCGTTATATGTTTATAACCAAATTAATCGACAAAGGTTTAACACCAGACCAAGTTGCAACGATTGTTGGACATAGTGATGTTTCTACCACTTTTAAATATTACAAAGTTGTAAAATTGGAAGATATTTTTCGAAATTTCGAGGACGAGTAAACGTTTATTCGAGTGAAAGTTTTTTTCTTTTATTCTTTTTTTTAACACTAAAGTAAAAAGGAATATCCCTTAAGATGGTCAAATCATCTAAATTATTTTTGAGTTTGTGTTCAATAAACTTTAAAAATTTTGCTCTAATACTCTTATAAAGAGTCAAAATGATTGTAGACGCCAATTTATTAGGATTTCGAGATAAGAATACGACTAAATTCTGTTCGAACACGTCTATTTTTTGCAGAAACTCCACCAAGTCGACACTATTAACAGCAAAGTTTTTTAATTTTCTTCTAAAAAAGTGTTTAAGGTAAATTGTAATATTGTCTCCATTAGGAGTTATAGTAAAGAATTTACTCGATTTGGTTTTTAAAAAGTTAAACAAATTTTCGTTATGGTGATAAAAAGAAGTTCTAGTTCTTTTCCTCAAAGAGATAACTCCGAGTTTACCTTTATGGTAAGTTCGAGATTTTTTAAAATCCTTAAAGTGTTCGACAATTTTTTTAACTTCGCGTTTTTTGAACGTGTTTAAAACGATGTCTACGTTTCCGACAATATCTCTATGGTGAAAACCAACAGAATATTTTTTATCGATGTGAGAATTATTGAATTGGTCTAACGCTGAAATAAAGAGGTAAGGTTCAATAAAATCGCTATTTTCTACAAAAAAGGAAAGAATTTTTTTAACTTTTTCTAATTTAGAGTTCTTTCTAACAAATTTATCTTTAACAATAGTCCAATTCACCTTAACGAGACTAAAAATATGTATGAGTTGAACGCAAAGATTAATAACTTTTTTAACGAATTTATTATAATTTAACCTAAAGTATTCATTACTCCAATCTAAGATTAACAACACCGAATAATGTAAGTGAGTGTTTATCTCCAAATTATCTCCAACTTTTTTAACTTTCGCGTCAGAACTACCACCTAATGACACAAATGAGATTTTGATGTCGTTGAATACGTTGAAAAATTGAACGATGAGTTTATTGAATTCGTCTGCAAAACATTTCGTAAAATTATTGCATTTGTATCCTCTAACGTCCACAAATAGAACCTGTTTTTTAGGTTTATCTTTTTTTTCGAGAGAATAAAGATTTTTGTAGAGAAATCTATTTAAGAATTCCCTAAAACTACTATTTTTCTCTGCAAAATATGCAATTTTATAGAGTTTTTTAACGAGTTTAACCAATAAATCTCTTAAAGAGATTGAACCGGTCTTAAAAAATGAGGTCAAACTTTTCTTTAAATGGTATCCAAAATTATAACTATGTTTAAAATTGAAGTTATCCAGTTCGAATAAATACCTTTTAAAGTTTTCGAAGTCCTCAAATAAAGGACTACTCTCAAAGTTTTTAAATTTTTTATTTCTTCCTAAAGTGTTAATCAAATGAATTGTATAAATTTCTTTATTTGTATTAATAAATAAATTTTTACTATTTAAATAAGCTAATGCTCTGTAGATGTTGTTATGATGATTGTAATCATATCCATATGTCG
>CAZEUK010000141.1:0-3906 GCA_964514535.1 uncultured Aquificales bacterium | reverse complement strand
GTTTGTGGATTTAATCTGTTTTTAATATCTGCTATGCAGTAGTTATATAGCCATTGTCTTTTTTAAGGTTTCTCTTATTTTTTGTTTTTTATCTAAAACTGTTGTAGCCATTTTGAAAACCTCTATAATATTATAGCAGATTAACGATTAAGAGGTTTTGAGAGTTTGTAAAAAATTTAAATAAAATAATAAGGCAAATAAAAAATATTTTTTGGAGAAATTTATGAACGTAGTCTTTTGGGGAACACCAGATTTTGCAGTAGAGAGTTTAAAGGAACTGTTAAAATCTAATCATAAAGTCTTGGCGGTAATAACACAACCGGATAAGCCTAAAGGGAGAGGCAAAAAGATACAACCTACACCTGTAAAAAAAATAGCAATTGAGAACAATATACCTGTTTATCAACCTTCAAAAATAAAAGGCAATATTGAGCTTTACAATAAACTTAGAGAATTAAAACCTGATATATTCGTTGTAGTTGCCTACGGAAAAATACTCCCTAAAGAGATTATAGAACTACCTAAATATAAAACAATTAATGTTCACGCTTCTTTATTACCTAAGTATAGGGGGGCAGCTCCTATTCATAGAGCTTTAATGGAAGGTGATAAAAAAACAGGTGTTTGTATAATGGAAATTGTAGAAAAACTTGATGCAGGGGATATTTATGAATGTAAAGAGATAGAAATAAAAGACAGTGATGATATTGTATCTTTACATGATAGGCTGGCTAAGGAAGGTGCAAAACTCTTAATCAAAGTTTTAGACGATATAGAAAGTGGGAAGGCTAAAAAAACAAAACAAGATGATAATAAATCTACATACGCAAAACCGATAACTAAAGCAGATGGGAAGATAGATTGGAGTAAGTCTGCTAGAGATATTTTTAATCAAATAAGAGCCTTAAAGGTTTGGCCTAAAGCATTTACTAAATTTAGAGATAAAGATATTAAAATCATATCCGCAGAGATAATAGACGAAAACTCAAAAGGTAATATAGGAGAAATAGTTGATATAGTTAAAGGAAAAGGTTTTATAGTTCAGGCAGGGAAGGGAAAATTGCTTATAACTGAAGTTCAGTTTCCAAATTCTAAAATCATAACTGGAGATGATGCGGTAAAGGGGTATCATATTAAAAAAGGAGAAAAGCTGGGAGAATAGGAAAAAATTATCGTAGATAGTATGGGAATTCTAGTTTTTCTTTACTGAAGTAAGAACATATAGCTGTATATACAGTTGTAAAAGTTAAGGTTAAGATATATATGTAAACTACTATAAATTGGTGAATAAGTTTTCCATAGGGTAAATTACCAATAATATCAGAAATAAACCTTCCCGTTATGAAACCGAAAAAAAGAATTCCTAAAACTGTGAGTATCCATTTAGACCAGTAGAAAAAATATTCATACGTAAATGTATTTCTGTAAAAATCTGAATTTAATATATCTTTTAATTCTGTTAAGAACTGATTAATTTTTCTTACTATGAATAATTTACGGAATATAACAAAAATTGTATAAAAATTTAAAACTAAAAATAGAATAAATAGGCTTGATGCAAAAAATAATAGAAATATACTTGATATTTTATCTAAGCTATTATATGTAAAAATATAGAATATTGTGTACAGTATAAGATATATAAGAATTGTAAAGCCTGAAAAAAAGAGTAAAAGTATTGATAATATTAAAGAAAAAGTTAGAGATATGAAAAAACTGTATTTTAAGTAATACTTAAGGTTGAAATTTTTAAAATCAAGTTTGCTAACTAATTTTTCTCTGTATTCCTTTGAGTAGTTATTATAATCTAAGAAATCGTATATATACTTGATAATAGCAACGATTAAAAGAAAAAAGAATGTTAAAAATAATAAAATTAAACTTGTTTCTATACCTGTTAGTGGGAAGATTACAACTTCAGGTACTGGAAGGTCAAAGGCTAATTTTAAAAAAAACATATTTGATTTAAATGAGAAATATATCATTAAAAATAAAATTTCTAAAATTAAGCTGTGTATTAAAAACAACACAAAATTATTTTTTATAAAATTAAATGTTTGTTTTAAACAAAAAGTATTCTCCAAATTCATTATATAGACACCAATTTATAATCCTTTATGTTTAAAAGGTATTTCTAATAAAACTAATTACAATAAGGTTTTAAAGACAAAGATTTACAGAAAAATGGTTTTAGTTTTAGTTAAAATATGTATTTAGAAAAAGAATATTTCATTTTGTAATGAATTAAAAAATAAAAAGGAAGAGAGAATTTATTAAATTTTTGCAAAATTTTATATTTTTCATAATTTAATTTTATTTTCTAAAGCTTTTGATAATGTATATTCGTCAACATTTTCTAAGACTGTTCCAAATGGTATGCCGTAGGCTATTCTAGACACTACTACAGGTTTTTTCTTTAAAAGTGTATGTATATAGTTTGCCGTTGCTTCACCTTCAACTGTTGGATTTGTGGCTAGTATTACCTCTTTTACATTTAATCTATCTATCCTTTCTAAAAGTTTTTTTATATTCAAATCTTCTGCTGTAATACCTTCAAGTGGGGAAAGTCTGCCTCCTAGTATATGGTATAAGCCGTTAAAAACATCAGTTTTCTCTATCGTAAATGCGTCAAAACTTTCTTCAACAACACAGATAACAGACCTATTTCTTTTATCATCTGAACATATATCACAAATTTCCTTTTCTGTATAAATACCACACTCTTTACAGGGGTGAACAGTTTCTAACATTTTGTTCATAGTTTTTATAAGCTCTATCGCTTCTCCCCGTGGCATTTTTAAAAGATTTACAGTAAACCTTTGGGCAGATTTTTCTCCGTACCCTTGAAATTGGGAAATATCATCAATTATTTTTTTTAATGTAATTGGAACTATATCTTTATTTTCCATCTGAAACCTTTCTTACGAAGTTATCTCTTTTATTCTCTCAACCACTTCTTTAATTATCCAATCTGGAGTTGATGCTCCTGCACTTATGCCTACAGATTTAACATTATCAAACCATTCTTTTTTTAGCTCATCTGCCTTTTCTATGTGATAGGTGTTAGGATTTAAACTTCTGGAAATTTGGGCTAATCTGTTTGTGTTTCCGCTGTGTTTACCTCCTATTATTATCATAATATCAACTGTAGGGGCTAATTTTTTTACTTCTTCCTGTCTAACAGATGTGGCATCGCATATTGTATTAAATACCTTAAGCTCCTCCACATTTGAAGCTATGTATCCGACTGCCTTTTCAAAGAAATCTTCATTTTGAGTAGTTTGTGCAACTATACCAACCTTATTTCTTTTCGGTAGGTTTTTATACAACTCTTCCATATTTTGTATAACTATACCTTTCCCCCCTGCATCTCTAAGATGTCCTAGTATACCTATAACTTCAGGATGACCTTTTTCTCCTATTATAACAACGTAGTATCCTTCTTCTACCAACTGCCTTACTTTTTCGTGAACCTTTTTAACAAAGGGGCAGGTTGCGTCTATTACATTGATATTTTTACTTCTTAAATTCCTTTCAACTTCAGGTGGAACGCCATGGGAACGGATTATCACTGTATCTCCACTTTTCAACTCTGTATTCTCGTCCAACTGTTTTACGTTTAAACTTTCAAGAAACTGGACTACCTGTTTATTATGTATTATTGGACCATTTGTATATGCTCCTCCTAGCTCCTTTCCTGCTTTTATAGCACTATCAACAGCTATTTTTACTCCAAAACAAAAACCTGCACTTTCAGCTAGCTTTATATCAACACCCATTTTTCTCTCCTTTTTACCCTAAATAGCTAATCAATTATTATAAATTAGATGAAAAAGAATTTATGATTAAAACGGATATAAACGAAAAGATATAAAATTCTCTTTTATCAATTAAAAAATAAAAATA
>CAZEUK010000140.1:0-3923 GCA_964514535.1 uncultured Aquificales bacterium | reverse complement strand
TTTTTATAAGCGTTGGTGAGGTATCAGGAGATTTATACGGTTCTGAACTGGTAAAGAGACTACCTGATTTTGAATGGATAGGTATAACTGGAAACAGACTTGAAAGAGAAGGAGTTAAATCTGTAGAGAATATAAAAAATATATCTGTTGTTGGTCTAGCTGAAGCATTACCTAAGTATTTACATATAAGAAGGACTTTTAAAAAGGCAGTTGATATTTTAAGGGAAGGAATTGACACTGTTATAGTTATAGACTTCCCCGGTTTTAATCTAAAGCTTCTAAAGGAAGCTAAAAAATTAGGTATAAAAACTGTTTATTTTATAGCACCGCAGGTTTGGGCTTGGGGAAAGGGAAGAATAAAAAAGATTGTTGAATATACAGACTTTTTAATACCTATTCTTCCATTTGAGAAAGATATTTATAAACCTTACGTATCCAATAATTTCAAAGTTGAGTACTTCGGTCATCCACTTTTAGATATTATAAAAACTGAAGAAACGGATATTTCCTTTAAGAAAAAATTAAATATTCCTTTGGATTATCAGATTTTCGGTTTGTTTGTAGGTAGTAGGGAAAGTGAAGTAAAAAATCATTTACCTATATTAATTGAAACTGCTAAATTAATACAAAAAGTTTATCCTAAAATCTATTTTATAATTCCTTCAACGACTAATACTTATAAATTTGTAAAAAATTATACTTACAACATAACAGATTTAAATCTAAAGGTTATAACAGAAAAGGATTTTAAGTATTACTCTTACGAAGCTATGGAAAAATCAGTGTTCTCTTTAATAACCTCTGGAACTGCTACTTTAGAAGCTGGAATAATTGGAAATCCTTTCGCTTTAATATATAAAGTATCTCCTTTAACATATTTTATCGGCAGAAAAATTGTATCAATAGATTATTTAGGTCTCCCTAATATAATAGCAGGACGGGAGATTATAAAGGAGTTTTTACAGGAAGAATGTAATCCAATAAGTTTAGCTAATTATTCATTATCTGTTTTATCTGATAAAAATGCTTACAACAGATTAAAGGAAGATTTAAGGGGATTAAAGGCGGTTTTAGGTGATAAAGGGGCACTTGATAGAATTAGTAGAGCTATAGAGAAGTTTGTTAATGTTTACTAACGATTAATATTTATCATACAATTATTTAACTCCAAATTTATAAAATTTTTTAATAAACAAATGCTAAAGGAGGCATAGGTTGATAGACAAAGACTTTACTCCTGAAGAGAAAAAAGCCACTCTCGGTTTGGCAGGTGTTTTTTCTTTAAGAATGTTAGGTCTGTTTTTGGTCTTACCTGTATTAAGTATATATGCCCATAAATTTCCCGAAGCTACATCATTTTTAGTTGGTATAGCAATAGGTGCTTATGGGTTAACACAGGCATTTTTACAGATACCTTACGGTTTACTATCAGACAAAATAGGTAGAATAAAAATACTTATATTTTCAACGATAATCTTTATACTAGGTAGCTTTTTAGCCGCTTACGCTTCATATCAACAGGATATTCATCTACTTATTGTAGGAAGACTTTTACAAGGTGCGGGGGCAGTTTCTTCTGTAGTTATAGCATTAATAGCAGACTTAACTAGAGAAGAGATAAGAACTAGAGCTATGGCTACTATCGGAGCATCAATAGGAATGGCTTTTGCCTTCGGTATGGTTTTAGGACCTTGGATAGCTTCCCATTTCGGTTTAGCAGGAGTTTTCATATTTACAGGTCTATTGGCTTTAATATCTATACCTTACATCATTTGGGGAATACCTAGACCTAAAGTTATCGTTCACCACGAAGATGCAGAATTCACTAGTAGCTATCTAGGAACTGTTCTAAAAGATAAAAACCTTTTAAAAATGGACTTTGGAATGTTTGTTTTACATATGGGATTGACTGCAGTATTTACCACTGCGCCGTTAATACTCAAAAAATTTATACCTCAAGACGATTTATGGAAAGTATATTTGGTAATGTTTTTGGTAGGCTTAGTTTTTATGGTGCCAACAACAATATTAGCTGAAAAAAAAGGATTGATAAAAGAGATTAAAATATTAGGGATACTTATTCTTTTAATATCCTTTGGTTTATTCATTGAGTTTGAAAATGATTTAATACCTGCCATCATATCAATAATTGTTTACTTTACAGGTTTTATGGTACTAGAACCAATAATGCCATCTTTAATGAGTAAGTATGCAAAACCACAGGTAAAAGGAACAGCGTCAGGTGTATTCAACACTTCCCAATTTTTAGGAGCTTTTGTTGGTGGAGCTTTAGCCGGTTATCTTATGAAATTTGGTTATGACAAAGTTTTCTACGCTTTAGGAATTTTAACTATACTATGGTTAACAGTCGTGTTTACGATGGAGATGCCAAAAAAGAAGAGTTAGTGAAAAGAATGCCCCTAAAATGGGGGCTTTTTACTTTTATTTTCTGTAAGTATATCTTATTTCCGTATTTCCTATGTTTATAACAACATTTAAATCATCTAATGAGTATTTATCCTCATTGTTATAGTTATAATAAACTCCACTAGATGGATAGTTTTCGCAATCTTTATTAAAATCTATGTAGTTATCATTAAAAGATAAATTATCACAAGCTACTTCCAATCTATTGTTATTTCCATTTATTCCGTTAAAATCATCAAAATGTATAGAATAATTTCCTATGAGACTTTTAAGAGCTTCTGTATCAGCTTTTTCATAGCTAGACGTTTTTGGATTATAAATATACCATTCAACATATGCACCTAAAACCTCATTGTTATTATCTAAATCTAATTTGACTTTGGGAACTGGGGATTTTAATGTTCCATTATCATATAAAGGTAAATTATATGATAACTTTCCTTCATATACTTTTATTCCATTTACATTCAATGTCCATAAGCCATCTGGTATAGGCTTAGTTTGAAGTAGTACGGTACTAGTGTCTCCTGTAATAAAATTCAATGTTATATCTCCATTTGCATCAAGTCTAGCATAAAAATTAGTGCCTCCACATTCCTTTCCTCCATCTGTACGATTTCTTATTGTTCCGTTTGAACTTTCTAGTTTTGTATAAGTATTACCGTTGCCATCTTTAACTTCTTGTCCAGTAGGAAGATTCAATGACAAATATTTATTTGTATTACATATATTATTAAAATTCTTAGCTAAGGATGTGTTAGAACCTCCATGAAAATGTATTGCATAGCCTTGGAAATTATCTGCAATTGTATAATCACTAGATAGTTTGTTATAATTTCCACTTACCACAACATTCAAAGTTTCAATTATAAAATCATTTTGATTTTTACCGTAGTTATTTTTATGAAAATTATATAAAGACTTTAAAAAATCATCAGTTTTTGCAAAATTATAAAGAGTTGTTGTATCCAAGTTTGATATGTTTGAAAAACCATCCACATCTAAATTTTGACTTTGAGCTTCATCTGAAGAATTTTCCAAAGTACCTAAGTTAACATTACTAGTTGATACAGAATAAATTGGTAAATTGATTAAACTGTCATTATCATTAGTAGATAAGGAAATAAAATCTAGTGAACCATCAGTTTTTTCTACTAAAAGTATCCAAGAAAGATTATATTGATTACCTGTTTCAGGGTCTGTAGCTGTCTTTTCTAAATTAACATTAAATGAACCATCAGGATTAACGTTTACTTCTTTTATCTTATCGTAAATGATTTCACTTCCAACATAAGGATAAGCATAAATTTTTTGGACTTTTCCAAATACAGCGTAGGCACGGGGAATAAAATAATCCCAAAAATGTTTTTTATAGTAAGAATAGCTCTGTCCTAATTGACCTCCAACAGAAACAGAACCTGATGAAGATGTTGAAGAACCTCCACCACCACAATTAATAACTATAGCCGAAGTTAAAGCTAAAATCCCTGAAAAAA
>CAZEUK010000139.1:0-3934 GCA_964514535.1 uncultured Aquificales bacterium | reverse complement strand
CCAACGAATTATTTGATAGCTTTCCTGTTCATCTAATAAGAAAGATTGACGGTAAAATTTACGAGGTTTTTATAACTCTAGATAAAGACGATACAGTTAGGGAGATACTTAAGGAAGCTAATGAAGATATACTGGATTATTTAAGAGAGCTTAATATTAATCTACCTGAAGGTATGCAAACGGAAATAAATCTTGATGCAAAAGATTATATACAAAAGATAGGTAAGAAGCTAAATAAAGGTTATGTAATAACAATTGATTATGGTTTTCCTTCCGCAGAGCTTTACAAACCTTACAGAATGAGAGGAACACTACTCTGCTACCACAAACACAAATACTCTGAAAATTTTTACGAAAATGTAGGCCTACAGGATATAACATCCCATGTTAACTTTTCCGCATTAAAGTATTACGGAGAGCTAGTAGGATTAAAATACTTAGGATTTACAGACCAAGCCCATTTCTTAATAAATCTAGGATTAATTGATATTTTAAACGAGCTACAACAGAGGGATGATTATGAAAGTTATGAGAGAATAAACAGGTTAAAAACTTTAGTATTACCAAAGGGAATGGGTGAAAAGTTTAAAGTTTTAGTTCAATACAAAAATATATTAAATCCCGATATAAAAGGTTTAGAATTGTTACCATATCAAAGTGAGAGGTATAGGTTATAAAGATGGAAAATCTTATAAATCAAGAATGGGTTAAAGTTTTAATAATGGCTGTATTTGTTCTTATAGCTTCCAGTTTTTCATTATGGTACGGAAGCAAACTGTCTCAATTTAAAATAATCTCCTTTAAATACTGTTTTTATGCATCGTTAATAGCCCTTGTCAGTATAGGTGGTGCAAAGGCTTTATTAAAATATGTATATCCAGATTTAAAAGGTGGAACAGCGGTAATAATACTTATACTAATAGGATTAGTAGTGGAAACTTTCGCAGTAAACATATTATTCAGAGAAAGTTTAATAAAATCTGCGATAACTGTATTTTTTTCCTTTATAGTAAGTATAATCATAATAATACCAATAATAGTATCAGCTGGTTTTCTAATGTCTTACTCCATATCACCAAATAAATAACATCTTATCTGTCTAATGTTTCATCTATCCATTTTAAATAATCATCTGAGCCTAACAGTATCGGCATTGCTATAATCTCCGGTACTGTATAAGAATGTAATTTTTTAACTTCTTTGACTAACTCATCAAACTTATCCTTTCTAGTTTTTATTATCAAAAGATATTCTTCGTCATTTTCAATATTCCCTTGCCAATAATAAATAGAGTTAATCTTAGAAACAATATTTACACAAGCACCTAACTTATTCTCAACAATATAATTTGCAATCTTTTTTCCTTCATTCTCATTAGGTACAGTAATGAAAACTACTATATAGTTCATTTTGTTTCCCCCTTTTTTACTAAATTGCCTGTGAAAATCTTTTTTGTTTTTTTCTTTGGGTGTAAATATCAAAATTAACTGCAATATTTCTGATTAACAATCTACCTGCAGGGGTAACATCTATTCTGTCTTTATACAGTTTTAATAAACCGTCTTCTTCCTGTTGTTTTAATTGTTCTAATTCATTTTTAAAATATTCGTCAAAATCTATTCCGTATTTTTCTTCTATTTCTCCTTTGTAAAGTTGGAAATGGGACATTAATCTCATTATTACATCTCTTCTTATAATATCATCTTCATTTAATAATACTCCTCTTTCTACAGGAAGTTTACCTTCTTCCAATCTTCCGTAGTAATCTTTTAACTTTTTAAAGTTTTGTCCGTATGCATCGTAAAGCATACTTATAGAAGTAGCCCCAAAGCCTAATAATTCCGCTTCACTATGGGTTGTGTATCCTTGAAAATTCCTATGAAGTGTCCTTTCCCTCTGTGCAATTGCAAGTTCATCATTAGGTTTTGCAAAGTGGTCCATTCCTATAAACAGATAACCGTTGTTAGTTAATTTTTCAATAGTCATCTTTAATATTTCCAATTTTTCTTCAGGTTTAGGCAATGTTTCTGGATTTATAAACTTTTGTAATCTTTTTAACCAAGGGACGTATGCAAAGTTAAAGTTTGCTATTCTGTCAGGGTTAAGTTTTATAACTTTGTCAATGGTTTCTGAATAACTTTCTAAAGTTTGATAAGGTAATCCGTATATCAAATCTATATTTATACTTTCAAAATTTGCCTCCCTTAACCACTCCATAAGATTAAAAATCATTTCTTCAGGTTGAATTCTGTTTACTGCCTGTTGGACTTTAGGATTAAAATCCTGTATTCCAAAACTTATTCTGTTAAATCCTAGTTCCCTCAATTTAAAAACCATATCTCTGTCTATATGTCTAGGGTCTATCTCTATTGATACCTCTGCCTTTTTATCAAACCTAAAATTTTGTTTTATAAAATCCATAATATCTGTTATCTGTTCCTTATTAAGATAGTTTGGAGTTCCTCCTCCAAAGTGTAGCTGGACAACTTTTCTATCATCATCTATTAATGATTTAACTAATTTAATCTCTCTTTTTAAATGGCTTAAATATGGTTCTACAACTTCTTTTCTCCTAGTTATTATTACATTACAACCACAGAAATAACAGGCATTTTCACAGAATGGTATATGGAAATAGAGGGATAAAGGCGTTTTCCTTTCATTAGATTTTATTAATTTTTCTCTCCAAATATTTTCTGGTAACGGTTTAAACTCCTGTGCTGTTGGGTAGCTTGTGTATCTTGGTGCAGGCTTTGCATATTTGTATATTAAATCTCTATCAAATCTTACTTCTTGAGAGTGGAATTTCATTCTATTTTCTCCTTAGTTATTGTCTAAACATTCTTTAAATTAATTTAACGAAAATAAAAATAAAATGATAAAGAAAAGAAAGTTAATTTTTGATTTTTAAACTATTTGTGTCATTCTTTCTAACGGTATTTTTGCCTTTTCAATAACTTCATCAGGTAAAACAATCTCGTTAGTTTCGTTCTCTAAAACGTCTAAAATCTTGTCCAATGTGTTTTTCTTCATATCGCAGCAGTGGACAACTCCGCAGTAATCTGCAGTTTCTGGAAAGATATAATTTTTATTTGGATTTATCTTCTCCAATTGGTGTTTTAATCCAACTTCAGTTCCTATTATAACTGTCTCCGCATCACAGGTTGTTGCGAACTGTATAATTTGTGAAGTGCTACCGACAAAATCTGCTACTTCAACGGCAGAAGTATTACACTCAGGATGAACGGCTATTTTTGAGTTAGGATACTTTTCTTTTAACTCTAAAAGTTGGTCTGCAGTAAGGTTAAAATGTGGTGGACAGAAGCCTTCCCATAAAATAAACTCTTTTTCCGGTACTTGTTTTGCTATATAGCTACCTAAAAATTTATCTGGAACAAATATTATCTTTTTTGCGTCTAAAGATTTTACAACTTTAACCGCATTTCTAGATGTTACTATAATATCGGCTAAAGTTTTAACATCTGCATTGGTGTTTATATATGCAACTACTACAGCATCTGGATGTTCTTTTTTCATTTTTTTCAATGCTTCATATGTTGCCATATCTGCCATTGGACAGCCACTTTCAGGATTTGGATGTAATACTTTCTTTTCAGGATTTAATATCTTCGCCGTTTCTGCCATAAATCTAACACCTGCAAAAACTATAATATCTGCGTCAGTTTGTTGTGCTTTCCTAGCAAGTTCCAAACTATCCCCTACAATATCTGCTATATCCTGTATTTCTCCCCTTTGATAGTAATGGGCTAGGATTATTGCATTTTTTTTCTTTCTTAGATAATTTATTTTCTCTATTAACTCTTTATTTTTATCTACAGTGGTAGTCGTCAACTTTGATATAACCTCCTTTTAAAACAGCGTTTTATTTTCAACCAATTATTATAACCTATTTATAGTTTGATAAAGTTAAGCA
>CAZEUK010000138.1:0-3972 GCA_964514535.1 uncultured Aquificales bacterium | reverse complement strand
CGATTTTCTTAGGATATTTGGAAACTTAATGAAGAATTAAGGAAGATAAAAAGGAATTTAGAAACCCTCAAATTGTCACACTTTTTGAAACGGTATTGGCATTGGATATCATGTTTAATCAAAATAACGAAATGGGGAATAACTAAATGTAAATCTTTTAAGCAAAAAGGAAAATCTAAAGCAAGATGCTTAAAACATCTTTAAGATTTTCTAAACTTCTTTTATGAAAAGTAAAAACACAAACTTTTTCATTTTTTAAAATTTCTCTAGCATCATTAGATCTAGCTATCCATCCCGCTCCATCCATAAGCACAAAAAGACGAACATTTTGTTCTTCTAATTCAGGTATGCATTCTAAAATAACTTTACGTTTATCTGTTTGCTTACTGCTAGTTGTTACATTATACATACATTCTATGACAATTTTAGGATGTTCTTTACTTGGAATGTAAATATCCCAATTTCTACATAGATTTTCAGATTCTTTTTCTTTCTTTGAATCAGAAAAAATTCTTTCTGCTTTTATTCCATTATTTAAAAGATATTCTTTTAAAATATCTTCATAGCCATATCCTTCCAATGCTTTTTTTTCTCCTTTAGATAAAATATCGTAAAGTTCCTGAAGAAATTTAATTATTGATTCATCTTCAAGATGGGAATTTTGAAGAAGATGTTTGAAACCAACCATAGGAGTTTCAAACCTTAAATGAACCTCTTTTAAAAGATATATCCAAAGCTCATCATATTCTTCTATATTCTTTCTAAGAAAATTTGATAAATTTCCAAAAAAAGCATTAGCTACAAGAAAAGCAATCAAATTTTTACAAACTTGCCATTGAGCTTTTATTGCTTGACTACTGTTCGGAAGCTGTATTTTTCCCTTTCTTTTTCCTTTAAGACAAAACCGGATTAAATCCTTAAAATAAGGATTTTTAATTTTACCTTCTTTGTATTTTTTATCTATCAATAATAATAATCTCCCTAAAGATTCATATGAAGCTATCGTTAATCTGATTAAAACATCAAGCCATAATGGGTTAGATCTTAATAATTTTTCTAATTCCTTAGCAGATTTACATGATTTTATTTGAAGCAAAAACTCCTTACTTACAATCTTTGAATTCTCTAATGTAGAAAAACTAATAGATCGTCTCAAAAGATATTCATATAAAGTAATAGGAGTAAGAAAATAGGTGTTTAGTTTTATAAATTCCTCAAAGGTTCTTATACATAACTTTCTTTCCATTTTGTCTTTCCAAGAGAATTTTAGCATACTTAATAGCTTTAGACCAAGAAGGAAAGAGGCGTATTATCTCTTCTTTACTGTAATTATATTTATCGCAAAATTCTTTTAAACTAGGAATACGACCCAACTGCAATGCAAATTCTCCTACTTTGATTTGAATTTCTTTTTTTGTTAATTTATTTTTATAATCCACATAAGTATTGGTTTTTAGATCTTTGAAGGATAAATTTTCATTTATTCTTTGTTTCGCAATATTTGTATAAGTTTCAGAAACATCTATTCCTATATAATGACGTTCTAGCTCTTTTGCTACTAGTGGTGTTGTACCAACTCCCATCATAGGATCAAGAACTATATCTCCTTTATTAGTTGTAAGTCTTATAACAAAAGATAAAAGTTTAGCAGGTAACTGTGTAGGATGGTTAAATCTTTTATGAGAATGTTTCACTCTATGAATATCCCATCGTACATCTCTTACTTGAATTTTGTCTTTAATACCTAATTTTTCTCTTTTTTTTCTACAGCTGTTTCTTAAGCAGAAATTTAAATCATCCTGTTCTTCCCCTAAAGGATATGTTTTAACATTAGGAGTTTTGGAAAACCATAATAGTGAATAGTGAGCAGGTATTAATTTTCCTTTCGGTTCAGCCTGATTATCCCATACTATCCATCTTTGCAAATAATATTTTTCAACCAAATAAGGAAGTAATTCATAAATCCATTTGGGGATATTTAACAAAAATAAACTACCATTAGGTTTCAAAACTCTAAAACATTCTTCTAACCAATCCAAAGACCACGATACATAATCCTCTCTTTCATCTTTATAAACATCATAATTTTTATTAAGATTATAAGGAGGATCTACAAAAATCATATCTATTACATTAGAAGGGAATGTTTTAAGGATTTTTTTAGCATCACCTGTAATTAAATAATCTTTATCTATCCCCTCTAAATCTAACTCACTTTTTCCCTCATTTTCGCCATAGCTATCTGACAATGATATAACCTTCTTTGAACCATATACCATATCAAATTCACCAAAAACTTTATAAAGAAACTTTTTTAAAATAGATGGCATATCTCTACCTATAATTTCATCTTCTTTCAAACCCAAATGCTTCCAAACATCAGAAATCATACTTCCCTCTGGATGCATTAAATGTTTCTTCCCTCCCCAATCTTTCAAAGATCTACCACAAAATTTACAATATTGATGAGGTATACGCACTTTATTAATATAAGTTTTTTTACCTTTAAATGCATATAAAATACCTACATGAGATATTATTAAATTATTTCTTTCTATATTAGAATCAAAATAGACAACTATATGATAGCGAAAAGAAAAATCTCTTTCAGCTAAAAATTTATACCAAAAAGGAAGAGCAACAGGAACATCATACACTAAAACTTGGTTATATTTAGATATGTCTATTGCAGGAATAGATGTTATTATCTTTCCTTTAAAAGGTTCTATCAATAATTTTTTATCTATAATATTATTTATCAATAAAGTCTTTTGCATTTTTATCTCCTCCATTTATTAAACTTTATTTTCTAAATAATTCCTTTTTCCTTTAATAATAAACGAATAAAAGCAGAAGCCGATAAACCTTTTTCTCTCGCATAAGAAATTATCCTTTCTCTTTCTTCTTGAGTTAAATACACCTGTAAAGGTTTGTTAAACCTTTTTACCCTTTTAGGAATATTTTTCTTTTGGTTTGTCTCATTAATAAATTGCTCCAAAGCCTTTCCTTCAAATTTTTTTAATACCATTATTTTACCCTTTTAAATTTATTTTAATTGTAATTCACCTTTATTCAACAATTCTTTTAGTAGTAAAAAAAATTTATTAGACCTATAGATGGTACCGTAGAGCGAATGTATAAACTGAGGATGCCAATTTAAAGAGCTAACAAACTTTGAATCCTTTACAGATTTTTACCTAAGTTGGCATACTCCTTTTTGCTTTCTTTCTTTATCTGCTATTTTGATGGATAGAACCCTTTTAACCAAGGGCATCCTTCATAGCTTTTCTTAGTTTCCTTCTATTAGAATAAAACTTCATAGAAAAACTATCCAATAAACACTTTTTGGGTCGTAGTCAAATCTCCCATTAGACAATCTTTTAGCTTTAACTTCCTTTTTTTTAACCAATTTCGTTAATGTAGGTCTTGAAATTCTTAACACTTCCAGAACTTCTTTAGCTCTTATAGAAATTAATTGAAACAAAATTCTAAATTTTTAGCAATTTTGCATACTATAAACGGAAGTTCTGGTTCTATCCCTTACGATGGAGTGGGTCTATCCGCCCAAGCCAGTAATACCGCCTCTAAAGAGGCTAATTTGAGGTTTTTCACTAAGGGAATGGGAAATATAGTCGACAAATTTGGAGCCTACGGAGGGATAATAAGTCAAGTTTATTATATCCAAGCTCAACAGGTAACCCTAACGATAAGTGTAATTACTTTCTCGAACGCCCAAAAGAGCTTGGGAGAAATAGAAGGATTTATGTCTTCTGTTGATTTATGGAGAGGTTATTGGGCTGGAATAGAGAACAAACTCCAAAACATCATAGAAAACAACCAAGTAATGGTTGATAACCTAAAAGAAGGTGAAAGCGTTGTTAGGAATGTGGATTACGCCTCCGCCTTTGCCGAATTCCAAAAGATGAGGGTAGTAATGCAAGCAAACATAGCTACATTGGCTCAAGCAAACCA
>CAZEUK010000137.1:0-3980 GCA_964514535.1 uncultured Aquificales bacterium | reverse complement strand
ATCTCCTTTGAAAGATGTTATTAGCCCTAAAGATTTTTACAAAAACCTCCCTTAGAAATATTATAAACAGATAGGATTTAATAGGAAATTGATTTTAAAAATTTCGTAATTTTTTAAAACTATCTTGCAAATTGTATAATTTGATTGTAAAATTTTGGACAAGAATATATATATTACAATACAAATTTTAAAGAAAATCGGCTTTGCCGATGGAAGATGGTATATTAGGTGTATAAATAAATCAGAGATAGGTCTTACAGAAACATTAGAAGATATACCATTCAAAACAGTTGTTTCACAGGTTTTAAAAGAGCTTGAAAAAATAGGAGTTTCTTATAAAAAAGAAAAAAATTTATCCCTTAAAGAAGTGGTAATAAAACATTTCGGTTCATATAACGGAGAACTCTCAAATAAGAGGATTGGCCAGTGATGACAGAAAACCAGCTTATTTTAAGAATTTCTTTTGATTTCTACAAAGGAAATGAAAATATCTTTGAGCTTATAAAACAGATTGCAGACAGATATAAAATTAACGGCTATATTGAAAGAAAAGGGGACAGGATTTTTATTATAGCCTCTTCAGATGTGCAGAGTATACAACAGTTTGCAGACCAATTAGGAAAACTACTTCCATACTCTATATTTATGGGAGATGCATCAACGGAAGTTGTTTACGAGCTTCCAGAATTTTTGGAAGAAGGCTTTAAGATAAAGGGAGATATAAATATCCTTCCCCAAAATCTCTCTTTATGCCCTAACTGTTCAAAGGAGCTTTTAGACGAAAACAATAGAAGATTTTACTTTCCGTTTATATCCTGTAATTACTGTGGTAATCAGTACTCATATTTATACGATTATCCATTTGAAAGGGAAAACACAGTTTTTAAATTTTTTCAGATGTGTGAGGACTGCCAGAAAGAGTATGAAGATAAAAACAGCTTTAGATACAAATATCCATTAACATCCTGTCATAAATGTTTAACTCCTGTTTATCTAAAGAAGGGAGAAAATGAGAGATACGGATTTGACAGTGAAAAGACCATCGGAGCTTTTAATACAGCAACAGGTATTATAAAAAAAGGGAATATTCTTAAAGTTTATACAGGAAACGGAGAAAAAGTTATCGGATTAATCACAGAGGAAAATATAAAAAAATTCGGCAATGGAAGAAAACCTATAACTGTCCTATTTACAAACTTTTCAAAATTAAAAGAGTACCTTGTTATATCTGATTTAGAGCTTAAAGCGTTAGCTTCACAGGAAAAGCCTGTATTAATTGTTAAACCTTCACAAAAATTTAAAGAAAAAGATTTAGTATCAAAAAATCTAAACTTTATAAAAGCAAAACTTCCTGACGACCCAATACTTCTTTTACTTTCATTCCATCTTCAAAATGAAGGTATAGATTATATTTTTATTGATGAAGTAAAGGAAAATCTAACAGATTTTGAGCTTAACGCAGACCTTCCAGTGATAAATCCACAAAAAGATATGGAAGTTCTCGTTATAGATAAATATTTACTTATAAAAGACGGTGAAAAAGGTGTTATTCCTAATATTATCAAGTCTAAACCTACGGGAAATTTATCTATAGCAGGAGATTATGCCACTTTAGACATAGGGGGAGAGTATTTAATAGACAAAAAGGAAAGGATATTAAATCAGCTAAAGGATTTTGTTGACGAGATTAACCAGCTAAAAATCCTTGAGAAAACAGATGTAGAGATAGACATCCCTTACAAAGAAAAAATAACCTTTAAAGATTACGAAGGGGCTATCTACTCTGTTATAGCAGAAAACAATTTATGGAATGATGGAGTAATAGGGATTTATTTTTCTGTAAAATCTGAAAACAACTTAATAGCAGTAAAAACAGCTAAAGGAAAACTTAAACCTGTTATCCAGATAAAACCTGTTCCTGTTTTTAAAAATTTAAACCAGACAGGAAGGTATATACTTGAGGAGATAAAGAAATCTTCACCTGAAGGAGAAAAACTTATAAAGAACTTTTCAGAAAAATTCCCTGATACTTATAAAATCTTTTTCTCCCAAGAGCTTCCAGAGACAGACAGATATATAAACAATATAACACCTGTATTTAATGTTATTGCAAAACTACTTGGAATTTTCCCTTACGAAAATCTTGATTATCCAGAGGAGGCTTTATATCTACTTCAGAAAGAAGCAGTTGAGTTTAAGGGAAGAAAGGGAGTAAGAATAGACTTTATCCTTGAAGAAAAGAACAAGATTTTTTACCTTGATTGGAGAAAAGCCGTTCAAAGCGTTATATCTTATATTCTTGCAGGAGCAGAAAAAGAGATGCTTGCCTATTCCCTCTTTGAAGAGCTTTCAGACTGGTTTATTAATCAGGTTGCCGTTATCTATTCAAAGCTAAAAATAAACAATATTATTCTGGCAGGGGATTTTTTCGTAAACCCAGCATTAACAGGAAAACTGATTAAATCTTTTTCACAACACAAACTTTTTATAAACAGAAAACTACCTATGGATACACAAAACATATCTTTCGGTGGAATTTTTGTAAATTGTTGAATAAAAAAATAGCTTCGTCTAAATTTAGAGTAAGAAAATCTAAAGAAGGTTATAAATATGCAGATTTTACAGAATAAAAAGCTTACTTATAAGGATATAAAAAATCTTCCAGAGGGCAATTATGAAATTATAGACGGAGAAATTGTAGAGATGACACCAACAGGTTTTGAGCATGGATATTTTGAAGGAAAAATATTTTCCTTTCTTGATTTCCATTTAAAAAACAAAGGTTATGTGGCAGTTGGTGAAGTTGGAATTCTCATATCTAAAAATCCGTTAAGAATTAGAGGTGCTGATATAGTTTATATCAACAACAAGAAAATAAAAGAAAAACCAAAAGGTATATTGGAGATAGCCCCTGACCTTATAATTGAAATAATATCTCCCAATAACACAGTTTCAGAAATAGAAGAGAAAGTAGAAGATTATCTAAAAATCGGTGTTCAAAAGGTAATGTTGATAAATCCACAAACACAAAAGGTTTTTATTTATGAAAAAGGAAAAAGGGAAATAAAGATATTTAGTTTTTATGAAGAGGTTGATTTTGTAGAAGGTTTAAAAGGAAAAATACTTGATATAGTAAAAGATTAATGGAGAGGTGAAAAATGTGTCTATCAATACCTTCAAAAATAGTTGAGATACTACCTGATAACTTTGCGATAGTTGATACAATGGGAGTAAAAAGAAAGGTCTCTTTAGATTTAATGCCTGAACCGGTGGAAGTTGGAGATTATGTTCTGATACATGTAGGCTATGCAATGACAAAAATGAGCGAAGAAGATGCATTAGAAAGTTTAAAGGTTTATGAGGAGATTATTCGTAAGCTTGAAGAGGAAGAGGAAAAGGAGATATTTGGAGAATAAGGAAAAATTTAGAGGTTAGAAAGAATGATTAATATAAAAACAATTGCGGAAGAACTTTCTATTCCTGAAGATAAACTTATAAAAGAAAGCTTAAAGGTTTTTTTAGAAAAAAGGTTAATTGAGATAAAAAGTGAAATATTTAGAATTACCCAAAAGTATAATGTAAGTGGAATTGAAGAACTTAATAAATTAGCTGAAGAAGGAAAAATATCAGAAGAGGAAGCTTACGAAGATTATTTCTTATTAGACAATTTAGAAGCAGAAAAAGAAAAATTAGGAAAGATATTAAACAGGGATTTATAAAAATGGGAAAAATAATAATTGAGTTGCCAGAAGATATAGAAGAAAAAATTAAAATAGAAAACTCAGAAGATATAGACGAAATCTTAGACAGATTAAAACTTAGAATTAAAAGGCTTCTTTTTAGAAAAAAGCTTAAAGAATTTGCTGGACAATTTGATATAGAAGAAGCTGATGAAGATGAAATCTATGAAAGAGGTGTTTATCAATGAATGAAATAATTTTTTTAGTTGAGGAAGATATTGAAAGTGGATATATAGCAAA
>CAZEUK010000136.1:0-3981 GCA_964514535.1 uncultured Aquificales bacterium | reverse complement strand
GTTATTTGATTACGAAATGTTTTTAGGTTAAATATTATTTTTAATAAACTTTCTTGATTGGTTTATAAAATGGTAAATTTTTCAAATCTGTTCTCAATTAAAGCCCGTTCCTCAAAGGAAGGTTTACATATTTCAGGCGCAGAGAGAATTGTTGAAGAGGAGAAAATAGATAGTACTGTTATGGAAATATTGAAAAAGGTTAGACGAAATGAAGCGGATTTTATCTCTATAAAAATTGAAAAATTAAAAGTTAACCCTATTGTGATAGATAAAACCCTGTGCATAAAAAATATAAGTTTTAACAATTATGTTGAGGCAAATAGATACGTTTTAAATATTTTAAAAGATATTACAGGTATTGATGAAAAACGTTTAAACCATTTAATAGATTTAATTCATAACGGTGCTTCTCCAAATGGAGAAAATATGCGAGGTGCAATGATTGTTAATCAAAATGGAGAGAGAATAGAGTTAGATAGATATAGAGGAGTTAGAACTAGAAATATAGATTTTATTGATAGAGAAAAAATATTAAAAAAATTACAAAAATCGGGTTATACAGAGAGAACTTTAGACGCTTTAGCTATTTCTACTAAAAATTTACTAAATGAAAATATTATCGCCGAGTATTGTATCTCTGATGAAGATGACTACCCAATAGGATATTTGGCAGTTAAGAATAAATATTTAAGAATTAACCCTCTAAAAAAGATGGGTAATAAATTTGGCGGAAGGATTTATTTTGTAAAAAATAACATAGATATACCCAAACTTTACGACTATTTGGAAAATTATCCTGTTCTTATAAAGGATGTTTGTGTTTAATGCCCATCTGGATTAAATCCGAAATCAAATTCTTCGTCATCACCTGTAGATATGCCTTTTATTTTTAGCTCTAAATCTGCAGGGTTTGTTGCGTACTTTAACGCATTTTCATAATCTATTAAATCATTCATATATAAATCGTATATTGCTTGGTCAAACGTTTGCGTCCCATACTGTTTTCTTCCCCTCTCCATTAACTCAGGAATTTCATCAAGTTTATCAGCATCCATTAAAGCGTCGTATATAGCACCTACATTTATTAATATCTCTATTGCAGGTATAACTCCTTTACCATCTTTCCTTGGTATTAACCTTTGAGAGATTACCGCCTTTAATGTTGATGCTAACATTATTCTTATATGATTTTGCTCTTCTGCCGGGAACATATCTATAATTCTGTTTAATGTATCTTTAGCGTCCTGTGTATGTAAGGTTGAAAAAACCAAGTGTCCAGTTTCTGCAGCTCTTAAAGCTATCTCTATAGTCTCCAAATCTCTCATCTCTCCAACAAGTATAACATCTGGGTCTTCCCTTAATGCCGCCCTTAAAGCTGAAGAAAAACTGTTTGTATCTAAGCCTATCTCCCTTTGGACAATATAACATTTTTTATCTTGATATATATACTCAATAGGGTCTTCTATAGTAATAATTACATCGTTGGCATTTTCATTCCTGTAATCTATCATAGATGCTAACGTAGTAGATTTACCTGAACCAGTTGGTCCCGTCACTAAAACTAAACCTCTTGGCTCTAAGGCAATCTCTTTCAGCTTTAAAGGTAAATTAAGTTCTTCTATTTTAGGTATTTTATTTTTTAATACTCTAAATGCAAAAGCGTAAGTTCCCCTCTGTCTGTATATATTAACCCTAAATCTACTAACTTTAGGTATTGAGTAAGAAATATCTAACTCACCATTTTCAACAAGCTCTTGAAGTTTTTTCTGACTTTTTACAACCTGTTTAACAAATGAAAGTATATTATCAACGGTTAAAGGTTTTAAAGGTAATTTTTCTATATGCCTACTAACCCTTATTATAGGTGGAGAGTTAACTTTTAAGTGTATATCAGAAGCTTTTCTTTTTAAAGCCTCTATTAAAATAGCATCTAAATTCAATTTTGTAATACCTCGTAGTCTTATTAGTAAAGTTTAGAAGCTAACTGATGAAGTGTTTTAACTAAGAAAATTTTTAAGAACATTATTATTAAAATAGTTATTACAGGTGCAAAATCTATGTTTCCGTAAACTGTAGGAATAAACCTTCTTATTTTTGAATAAATAGGTTCGGTTAAAGACCTGATTGTCCTTACAATAGGATTGTATGGGTCAGGATTAACCCAAGATAAAACAGCAGATATTAAAATTATCCACATATAAACTGAAAGAACAAAGTCCACTATTGTGGACAATGCATCTAAAAAATTGGCTATTATAAACATTTTTATTCTTTTTCAAACGGATAATCTACTAACTCTATTATAGCAAGTTCTGCGTCGTCTCCCCTTCTTCTCTTATCTAACTTGTAAATTCTAGTATAACCGCCATTTCTATCTTTATATAAAGGTGCTATCTCTTTAAAAAGTTTTGTTGCTATTCTAGTATTGCCTTTTAATCTTGAATTTAATAATCTTCTTGAGTGGACTGTTTGTTTTTTTGCTAAAGTTATCAATTTTTCAACAAATGGTCTTAAATATTTAGCTTTTGCTAAAGTTGTTTCTATTCTTCCGTGTTCTATAAGTTCACAAGCTAAATTAACAAATAAAGCTTCCCTCTGCTCCTTTGGTCTGCTGAAACTTTTGGTTTTTACTTTATGTCTCATAGCCTACTTTTAACCTCCTTACTGTTCCTTTTTATTTGGAGAAGGTGCTAAAGATAAACCTAACTCTGCTAAAGCTTCTTTAATTTCTTTTAATGCTTTTCTTCCTATACTTTTTGCCTCTTTTAGGTCTTCCTCTGTTTTCTTTACCAAATCACCTATTGTTTCTATACCGAGCTTTTTCAATGTATTAGTGGCACGTGAGGATATTTCAAGTTCCTCAATAGCGAGTGATAATTTATCTGCTTCAAGTCTAGCTGTAATGCTTTCAGGTTGGGTTTTCTTAATCACATCAACTTTCATAATTGTAGGATTTAATAAAAGCTCAAAATGTCTTACTAATAATCCGACAGCTTTTTTTAATGCATCATCCGGAGTTATTGTTCCGTCTGTTTCAAATTCTAATATCAATCTTTCGTAAGTTTTTTCTTCAACCCTTTTTGGTTCTACTTTGTAAGTACATCTTTTAATTGGGGAGAATGCAGTATCTATAGGTATCCAACCGATAGTTGTAGGTTTTTCCATTTCCTCTACTGTAACGTATCCTCTACCTTTCTCTATTTTAAATTCCATTTTTATCTCAACATCTCCATCAACTGTAGCAATATGTATATCTGGATTAACAACTTCTATTCCCGGTGGTAATTTTATATCTTTAGCCTTTATTTCTCCGGGTCCTTGAAATTCTAGAATAGCATAATCACTCTCTATATTTTCATCCATTTTAAATTTTATCTGTTTTAGGTTTAAGACTATCTCCGATACATCCTCTATAACACCATCTATTGTGGTAAATTCATGGGCTACATTCTGTATTCTTACATAGGTTATAGCCCCACTTTCTAAAGAGGATAATAAAACTCTTCTTAAAGCATTGCCTACTGTTATTCCATAACCTCTCTCTAATGGCTCTACATACAATCTTCCAAATTTATCTGTTTTTGTACCTTCATCCCAATATATTTTTTCGGGAAATTTAAAATCTAAAAAGGGCATAGGTAGTTTCCCCTCCTTTATTTAGTTTATCCAGAGTAGTACTCAATGATTAGCTGAACATCTACAGGTATTTCCAACTCAACTTTTTCAGGCAATGCTACAACTCTACCTTTAAAGTTTTCTTTATCCAATTCTAACCACTCTGGAACAGTTCTAAGGTCTTTATTTTCTAAGTTTTCTTTAAAAACTGGAGAATTTTTACTTTTTTCTCTTAATTCTATAACATCACCAACATCCACTTGATAAGCTGGCTTGTTAACCCTTCTACCGTTAACTAAAAAGTGTCCATGAACAACCATCTGTCTAGCTTGTCTTCTAGTTTTAGCAAATCCCAATCTATAAACT
>CAZEUK010000135.1:0-4035 GCA_964514535.1 uncultured Aquificales bacterium | reverse complement strand
GTTCGTTAAACTTCCCACTAATTCTATTCTTTTCATCGGAGATGTTGGAGCTAATAGAAATATTAAGGATATATCATTTTCATCAGTTAATTTTTTTAAATCTTTAGCTTCTTCCGGTGGTAAATCTGGAATAATTAATCCATCAACTCCTTTTTCTTTAGCTAACTTTATAAATTTATCTTCACCGTAAACAAATATTGGATTGTAATAAGCCATAAGTATAATTGGTATATTAGGATAATTCTCTTTTATATTTTCTGCTATATCTAAAACATCAAGTATCGTTATTCCATCTTTTACAGCCTTTTCGTGTGCAACTTGTATAGTTTTTCCATCTGCTACAGGGTCAGAAAACGGAACACCTATTTCTAATATATCTGCTCCACTTTGTATTAAACTTTCGCCAGTCTTTAAACTTGTTTCAATATCTGGATAACCTGCCATAAAATATGTTATTAAAGGTTTGGTTTTATTAAACTTTTCCAAGATAAGCTTTATTCCCAACTTTTCACCTATACGATAATCATTACTTAAATTAAATTCTATTTTAATAGATAAATATTGTTAAAACTATATCCTTGATAAAATACATTATTACATTTAAAATTTATAACACTGTTTTAAAATTATTCAGGAGAAAAAGAATGTCTTGGATAAGCGAAGAAAGGTTAAAAAAACTTGCTGAAAGATTTGATTTTGTAAAAATTGTAGATAATCCGCAAGCGTCTGTTATAGAAGTTCCGAAAGAAAATTTAATTGATTTCTTAAAATTTTTAAAGGAAGATGAAGAATATCAATTTAAAATGTTTATAGATTGGACTGTTATAGACCACGGTAAAAAAGCAGACCCCAGATTTCAAGGTGTTTTAATCTTAATGTCTCCTAAAAATTGGGAAAGAATAATAATAAAAGTGTGGGCTACAGATGAAAGACTTCCTAGCCTAATTCCATTGTGGAAAGGTGCAAAGTGGGCTGAAAGGGAAGCTTGGGATATGTTCGGAATAAAATTTGACGGTCATGAAAATTTAGTAAGGATGTTTTTATGGGAAACATATCCATATCACCCTTTAAGAAAAGACTTTCCTGTCAGAGGATATGAAGAGGTAGAACTACCTTCATTAAACGAGAAGGAAAGATTTGACCAACTTGAAGGTATGATGAATTATTCCAGAAAACATACTGCCTTACCTACACTTGAAGATTTAGAGATAACACAAAAGAAGAGAATGCCTAATAAAAAATCACAGATGGTATTAAACTGGGGACCTTTACATCCCGGTACTCACGGAACAATATGGTTTTTATTTGATATGGAAGGGGAGTATATCAAAGATTGTGATATTATTATCGGTCAATTACATAGAGGTGTTGAAAAGCTAGCTGAAAATCTAAACGTCCAGCAGATTATTACTTACACAGACAGAATGGATTATATAGCAGCTATAAATGAAAATCACTCTGTATGTATAGCCGGGGAAAAACTTCTAGGTATACACGAGAAGATACCTGAAAAGGCTAAATATATAAGAACTATGATGGCTGAGTTATCAAGAATAAATTCCCACCTACTCTGGCTTGGAACATATGCTTTAGACCTAGGTGCTTTAACTATGTTCCTTTATACATTCAGAGAAAGGGAAAAGTTAATGGATATATTTGAAGGTATAACAGGAGCTAGATTTACAATTAATTACTTTAGGGTAGGTGGTGTTTACGCAGATTTACCTTACGGAGCTTTAGATGCAATAGAACATTTTATAAAAGAACTTCCTGAAAGGATAAACGATTATGAAACTCTTTTAACGAGAAATAGAATTTGGTTAAAGAGAAATATAGATGTTTGTATTATTCCTGAAGAGGATGTTTACGAGTATGGTTTAACAGGTGCAGTTGCTAGGGCTTCAGGTGTTCCATACGATTTAAGAAAAATAGATAAGTATGATGCATACGGGGAAGTTGAGTTTGACATACCTGTAGGAGAAAAGGGAGACAGTTATGACAGATATCTAGTTAGAATGGAAGAAATGAGACAATCAATTAGAATTGTTGAACAGTGTATCGCTAAACTGAGAAAGATGTCCAAAAATGACCCATTCTTTTACGAACCTGAAGACAAAAAAATGAAAATAACAATAGATGGTAGAGGAACAAAGTTAAAGAAAGGGGAAGTTTACGCAGGGGCAGATAACCCTAGAGGTGAGTTGGGAGTATACATATACATGCCAAAAGATGGTATAAAACCTTATAGATTTAGATTAAGGTCAGGAGCATTTTATAATCTACAAATATTTACAAAGGCTATAATTGGAAGACCTTTAGCTGATGCTATTACACTACTTTCAACAATAGACCCTGTTGTTGGGGAAACTGACAGATAACGGAGGTTTAAAATATGGGAATAAAAAAGGTAGGTTTAAATAGAAATGTAAAGCCACAAACTTTAGCTGAAAAGATATTCTTTTTAGATTTTATGAAAGGTTTAAAAACAACTATAAAACATTTATTTAGAAAGGTTATTACAGTTGATTTTCCATATGAAGTTGTTGAACCTGCACCTAGGTTTAGAGGAGTTCATGGTTTAAGAAATGTTGATGGAACTGAAAAAGATGATTTTGACGCTTGGGTAAAAAAATTGAAAATTAAACCACCAGAAAAAGGAGAAACTAGGTGTATTGCCTGCAAATTCTGTCAAGCCGCTTGTCCAGTTCCAGATATATTTGAAATAAAAGCTAAAAAGTTAGATGTTCCTAAAGACCATCCACATCATGGATTGAAGGTTTTAGACGTTTTCAATATGGATTTGGGAAAATGTATGTTTTGTGGATTATGTACTCTAGCTTGTCCTACAATCTGTATAATACACACTGATATTTACGATTTATCCACCTACTCAAGAAGGGGATGGGTTCTAGATAAGGAGAAACTCTCTAAAATTGCTGATGATTTCATAGCTAGAAGAGGAAGCGAAAAGTATGACGAAAAATCCCAATGGCCAGATTATCAAAGATTATGGAATGAAGCAGATTTAGCTAGAGCTAAAGCTTGGGAAAATAATCCTCCAAAACTAGGTCCTAACTACGCAGACCAAACTTAAACCTTTAAACTTCTATTAGTTTTATTTTTCTACTTTTTTCCTTTATTTATATTCTTAATAAGGTATAGATTTAAGGAAACATAATTTTATAACTTTTTTAATCTACGAAGTATCAATTTAAATGAAATACTTTATTTTAGTCTATTAGAACAAACCAACTAAATTTAATTTCCAAATTAGTGTTGTATTACCTAAAAGACTGAATACCGATAAAAGTATTTGATTTATAAAAATTTTTATTTTATTATGAGAATTAAACTGGTAAATCAAAACCCTGAACGAAAAGCAAAAAGAAGAAGATTTAATGCTTCGTTTTGTCAAAGATTTACCAGTCTAAATTATTTTATGTTTTGTGGAGATTACCTAACTAAATGCACAAACATACATAATTATAGACAAGGAAAGGTAAGGTGACGGAGATGGATATGTTTAAGACTATAAAAAGTTTATTTATACTTTTAATTTTTGCTACCCTTTCCTTTGGATATGACAAATTACAAGTTTCCAGTAATAGCTTTAAAAACGGGCAGTATTTACCTGTTAAATATACCTGTGATGGTGAAAATATATCTCCAAATATTAATTGGAAGAACTTCCCTAGAAATACTAAAAGCTTTGTTTTAATAACAGTTGACCCAGATGCTCCAATAGGAACATTTACACATTGGATTGTTTATAACATTCCTAAAAGTATAAACAGTTTACCTGAAAGCTTTCCTAAAAGGGCAAATGTAAACGGAATAAATCAAGGAATAAACGATTTCGGATACATAGGATACGGCGGTGCTTGTCCACCTAAAGGAGATAAACCACACAGATATTACTTTACGGTTTACGCTTTAGATATAGAAAAGATAGATTTACCACCACAAATAGCCAATAGACATAATATTGAGAAAGCTATAAAGGGGCATATTATAGGCGAAGGTTATATTATGGGA
>CAZEUK010000134.1:0-4050 GCA_964514535.1 uncultured Aquificales bacterium | reverse complement strand
AAACCTAAATCTGTCCCATTTCTCTAGCCAATTCTTTTAATCTTCTAATTCTTTCTTCTGTTGGTGGATGAGTTGAAAACAGCTGAGCTATAAAATCAGCTCTTAATGGGTTAACTATCATCATATGGGCAGTACCCGGATTTACTTCCTTTGATGCTACAGGTGCTAACTCATTAGCTGCCATTTCTAGCTTTTCTAAAGCCCTAGCCAAAGATAGTGGACAACCACATATTTTAGCCCCTGTTTCATCAGCTGCATATTCCCTTGTTCTAGATATAGCCATTTGAATAAGCATAGCAACTATAGGAGCAAGTATAAATGTTAATATTCCAGCGATTATATCCCCTATACCTCCACCTTCTTCGTCATCACTTCTACCACCCAATATTGCAGACCAGAAAGCTATATCCATTAACATAGAGATAGCACCACCAATCGTAGCCGCAATAGAAGATATTAGAATATCCCTGTTCTTTATATGGGCTATTTCATGGGCTAAAACCCCCCTTAACTCTTCAGGGTCTAATATCTGAAGGATACCTGATGTTACAGCTACAGCAGAATGTTCAGGGTCTCTTCCAGTTGCAAAAGCATTAGGTATATCTATCGGAGCTAAATAAACCTTTGGTTTTGGTATTCCAGCCCTGTTAGCTAAATCTTCCACCATATCGTGAAGCCAAGGAGCTTCTTCGTAGGGTATCTCCTGAGCTCCATACATTGCTAAAGCCATTTTGTCAGAAAACCAATAGGAGACAAAATTCATAATCATTGCAAAAATAAATGCAACAATCATTCCAGTTGTGCCACCTAAAATTTTACCTGCAAGAAGAAATAAACCTGTGAGTGTTCCTAACAGTAAGACAGTCTTTAACCCTTGCATAGAGTTATCCTCCTTTTGTTATTCCTTTTTAGAAATTTTATTTTGATTTTTGAAGAAGGCAATTGTAATCATCAATCTTTACCTTTGATTATAAGATAACAGATTTTATAAGATGAAGATTAAGCAATTTACTGTAATGTAAATAAAATAAATTCTTTAATTAAAAAAATATAACCTCCCTTTCGGGAGGTGAAAAAATATTTTTAAGGTCTGTATTGATTTAAGATTTCGTCCCAGTTAGGTTCACCGTTTGGAGACATATATTTCTTTTTGAGATTTTCAACCTTTTCTTCAAAAGTTTCCTTTCTAACCTGTAAGAATATTCCTATTGGTACTTTTCCTTTAAATGGTTCAGCGTCCTGTAATTCTGGATTATCTGCATCTAAAGCATGAGCCGCTAACTCTAATGCCCTTTTCTCATCAGAAGGGTCATGTCCTAACTCTTTATTTATATCTATAGTTCTTCCTTTGTAGTATTTGAAAGTATCTATTTTATTAAATGTAGGACATGGTGATAAAACGTTTACAAAAGAAAATCCTTCGTGTTCTGAAGCTGCCTTAATAGTTTCAGCTAGATGTTTTGGATTTCCAGAGTAAGATTGAGCGACAAAAGTTGCACCTGAAGCTATCGCAAAAGTTAAAACGTTCATAGGGTCTTCAATATTTCCGTAAGGATTTAAACTTCCCTTGTATCCTCTTCTAGAAGTTGGAGAGGTTTGGTTCTTAGTTAAAGCGTACATTCTGTTATCCATAACTATTAATGTCATATTAAAGTTCTTTCTAGCTGCATGTGGGAAGTGTTCCATTCCTATAGAGAATATATCTCCATCCCCTGCAGTTATAAAAGTTGGAACTTCAGGTTTTGCAAGTCTTATACCTACTGCCGCAGGTAAAGCCCTTCCGTGAGCTGTATGTAATCCAAATGTATTCATCCAAAGTGGCAATCTTGAAGAACATCCTATTCCAGATGTTAAAGCTGTTGCCGTCGGGTCAAACTGTTCTTCAGAAAAAGCCTTAGTTAAAGCAGCCACTACTCCAAAGTCTCCACAACCGGGACACCAAGTAGGCTCTAAATCACTTTTATATTCCTTAGGTGGTAATTTTGTTTCTAATCTTACAAATTCCATATTGTAAACCTCCTTATAATTTTTATAACAGTGTTTGATTTTATTAAAATAGGGGGAAAGCCCCCTGTATATGATTTCTATTATGCTTCTACTTTTTCTCCTAACAATTCTAAAGCTTTACCTTCTATCTCAGCAGGTATGAAAGGCTCACCTCTGTAAATGTTGTACTGGACGATTTTAGACTGTGGAATATTTGTAAACATTTTCATAAATCTAGCAAAGTGTCCTAAGTAAGACGCTTCAGGAACAAGTATTTTATCTACCATACTAGCTAATTTTTCTAACGCTTTAACAGGCACAGGATAAAGGATTTTTGGATACAATGCTGCTACTTTGTAGCCTTTTTCTCTTAATCTTTTAACTGCCTCTTGAGCTATAGATGCAGTTAATCCCCAAGCAACTATTCCAATATCTGCCTTTTCTCCTTCCTGTAAATCTCCTAAATCCCACTCAATTAGATGTGGATTTTCATCCTCAACGTTAGCTATCTTTCTAAATCTCTTATCCATCATTTCAGTTCTTTCTTTTGGAGTTGTTCTAGGATAAGAGTTCTCCCCGTGTTCTAGACCTGTTCCTGTATAAGGTTTAGGAGATACTTCAGGAGCGAAGAATGGAGAAATACCATTTTCAGTTATTTGGTATCTAAATATTTTATCTAAATCCTCAGGTTTTACATCTTCTTTTCTTAAAGTTTCCCTCTCTATTAAATTCTCTTTTATCTTCTTAATATCAGGTGTAGGTATAGCCTCTGCCCTTAATGATAATGAACCGTCAGTTAACAGTAATACAGGTAATTGGTATCTTTCTGCTAAATTAAATGCTTCAATAGTTAGATAGAAGTTTTCCTCAACATTCTTAGGAGCTATAACTATTCTTTGGTCATCACCATGTCCACCTAAAGCAGCAGCGAATAAATCAGCCTGTTCGTGTTTTGTTGGCATACCAGTAGAAGGACCACCCCTTTGAACATCAACTATAACCGCTGGTAATTCTGTCATTGAAGCTAATCCTATTAATTCTTGCATTAAAGAAATACCCGGTCCAGATGTTGCAGTCATAGCTTTAACACCTGCAAAAGATGCCCCTATAACTACAGCCATAGATGATATTTCATCTTCCGATTGATAAACGAAACCACCAGTTTTTAGTATTAAAGGTGCTAAATAGTTTCCTACAGTTGTAGCAGGAGTAATTGGATAAGCAGCGTAAACTTTAACACCTGCAACAGCTGCCCCTAAAGCTATAGCTTGATTACCTTCAAGGATTATTACATCTTTTTTTGGTAATCTACCGGGAACTTTGTAAGGGTCAACTTTTTTGATATTTTCTTTTACATAGTTAACACCAGCTTCAACAGCCTTAAAGTTTAGGTCTACAATCTCTTGACCTTTTTTTGAGAATTTCTTAACAATTTCTTCCTTTAATACTTCTATTGGGAAACCGAACAATTCAAAAGTAGCTGCCATAGCAACAACGTTCTTAGTAATGTAAGCTCCGACTTCTTCTTTAGCTATTTTAGACATAGGAACTGCATAAACATAAACTCCATTTTTTTCTAACTCCTCAACTTCAGCTTGAAAATCTCCACCTTCAGGACCATCCCATATTAAAACTGTTCCCGGTTTTAATAAAGGTTTATTTATTTCATAAGCCTCTCCGTTGAACGCAACTAATATATTAAATCCATCTCCTTGGGATAGTATTTTCTCATCAGACATTCTAACTTGAGATAAAGCGTATCCCCCTTTAATCTCTGCAGGGAAAGATTTAAAAGTAACAACTTCATAACCTAAATTGGAAGCAGCTCTCATTGTAAAATCACCGGCAGAGATTACACCCTCTCCACCTTCACCTGCATACTTAATTGTTAAATCAAAAGCCATAACTTAGTCCTCCTTAAAATATTTTCATTCCTTTCTTGATAGGCTATAAAAATATAACATTGTTTGATTTTTTAAATCAAGGAAAAGGATGGGAAGGTAATCATCGGTTTATAAAGTTTGATACTTCTCAAAACTATCAATTATTAGCTTTTTGTTAGCT
>CAZEUK010000133.1:0-4059 GCA_964514535.1 uncultured Aquificales bacterium | reverse complement strand
TTTTCTATTTTATCTTTTGTTATCCCCTTTATTTCTGCTTTTTTGACTTTTTAAACAACCTAGGTACAAAAGCTTGACAATCGGAGGAAGTTTTTATATATTAAATAGTCGCTTACGGGCTCGTAGCTCAGTTGGCAGAGCAGACGGCTCATAACCGTCCGGTCGGAGGTTCGAGTCCTCCCGGGCCCATTATTTACATAATCTATTCTTAAACAATCATAACTCTCTATAAAACACCTATGATTTTACTCATTGAGCAAATTAGTTATAAAATTTAAGTTATTCTTACCATCCAATAACAGTAGTTCACATAAAAAGGGAGGTAATAAATAATGTTTGAATATAATGAAAAAGTAATGGATCATTTTATGAACCCAAGAAATCTAGGAGAGATACCAAATCCTGACGGATACGGACAGTGTGGTAATCCATCTTGTGGAGATGCAATGTTATTTACAATAAAAGTAAATAAAGAAAATGATGTAATAGAAGATGTTAAATTTAAAACATTTGGATGTGGTTCTGCTATTGCAGTATCTTCAATGTTAACTGAAATGGTAAAGGGAAAACCTATAGATTACGCTTTAAACCTAACTTATAAAGATATATTTGAAGAGTTAGGAGGATTACCACCACAAAAAATACACTGTACTAATTTAGGCTTAGAAACATTGCATGTTGCTATTAAAGATTATCTATTAAAACAAGGTAGAGTAGAAGAGGCGAATAAAATACCTGATTGTGTTGAAGAAGACCACGAGGAAGAAAGTGTTAACTTAGAGCATATTGGGTAATTAAAGGAGGTATTTCCTATGTCCATTGAGGTATGTCAATGTATGGGAATTACCTTAGATGAAATAATGGAAGCAATAAAAAATGGTGCTTGTGATATAGAAAGTATTATGGAACAGACGGAAGCAGGAACAGGTTGTGGTATGTGTATATCTCCGGAAAATGACCCAGATAATGAAAGGGAGATACATTTAACTGAGATTTTGGAACAAGCAAAAAAAGAAGGTTTATGTAAATAAATGGGAAAAATAAAAGCTGTAGCATTATACTCTGGGGGGCTAGACAGTACGCTTGCAATAAAACTAATACAGAGACAAGGTATTGACGTTCTAGCCCTCCATTTCTATACAGGTTTTTGTATAACTGAAACAAAGAGAAGAAGAGGAGAAAAAAAAGCTGACGGTACACATTATATAAATCCGGCGTTAAAGTATGCTGCTAAATACAAATTTCCTATTGAAATAGTTGATATTTCTGAAGAATATTTCCATATAATACAAAATCCGAAATATGGTTATGGAGCTAATATTAATCCTTGTATAGATTGTAGAGCTTTTATGTATAAAAAGGCAAAAGAGATAATGGAAAAAGTTGGAGCACACTTTATTATATCTGGAGAAGTTTTAAATCAAAGACCTATGAGCCAACATCTGCAAGCGATGAAAATAATAGAGAAAGAGGCAGGTGTGGAAGGTTTAGTTGTCAAACCTTTATCTGCAAAATTGCTACCACCAACAATACCTGAGCTTAAAGGATGGATAGATAGGAATAAACTGGAAGGTATATCAGGTAGAAGTAGAAAAAGACAGATAGAATTGGCTAAAGAGCTGGGAATAGATGAATACGAACAACCGGCGGGAGGTTGTTGTTATCTAACAGACGAAAACTTTGCTAGAAAATATAAAGAAAGTATATCAGTTGAAGGAAGTATTACAAGAGACGATTTAACACTTTTAACCACAGGTAGACATTTTAGATTAAAAACAAAAGCTAAAGTAATAATATCTAGAAATGAAGGGGAAGGAAACTTTTTAAGAGGTTTTAAAAACAGATATTGGTTTTTTGAGCCAATTGGTAAAGGTGCTGTTGCCATAGTAAAACCTTTAAATGGGATGGAATTAACTAAGGAAGAGATAGAAGAAGTTGGAAATCTTATAGCCAGATACTCAAAAACAGATGAGAATAATCAGATAAAAGTTAAATATACATCTCCAAATGGTAAAGAAGGTATAGTTATAGGTAAAAGACCTGCTGATGAATACATAGAAAGTTTAAGAGTTTAAAAAAGCTGTTATCTTATACCTTAAAATTATTATAATATTTTACTAAGATATTAAGGAGGGGATTTTTATGTCTATAGATAATATAAAACCTGATATAACACATGATGCAACAGGTACATACTGCCCTATACCTATAACAGAGCTTGCAAAGGTTGTAAAAAGTGCTAAAAAAGGGCAAATTATAGAACTGTTAGCCGATGACGAAGGGGCTATACAGGATGTCCCAGCTTGGTGTGAAGCAACTGGAAATGAATTTTTAGGTTATAGAGATGAAGATGGATTATTAATTTTTTATATTAAAAAAACTCAGGATTAGGTAGGTTAAAGGTGAAGTTTAAAGTTAGTGAAGACACAAAAATAAGTTTACTTTTAGAGCATTACCCAGAAACAGAAAGTTTAATAAAGGAATATTTTAAATTTTTTTATGAAAACAGGTTGGAAGATATAGTTTTAAACAGATTATCATTGAAAGGTGCGTTTAACGTGTTAGATTTTGATACAAAAAAGAGAGAAGAAGTATTAGATAAACTTTCTAAATTAATTGAAAATAAAGAATAACTTTAGAGGTAAAGAAAATGGTTGGGGATGTTAAAGTTAGGGAAAATGAGGTTGAAGCCGTTTTAGAAAAAATTAGGCCGGCTTTAGCTTTAGACCAAGGAAATATTAAACTGATAAAGGTTGACGGAAATATTGTTTATCTAGAGTTGTTAGGAAGTTGTAGTACATGTCCAGTTCCTGAAATAACTATGAATGATGTGATTATTGCGACTTTAAAACATTTACTACCTTGGGTAAAAACAGTTTATATAGGTCAGCATAAATTTGATATTCACCGCAGGATTTAGGAATGTTAATAAACGGTGAAACTGAAATATACGGAATTTTCGGTTATCCCGTAAAACATTCAAAATCTCCCGTTTTTCAAAATTCAGCTTTCTCGTTCTATAATTTAAACTCAGTGTATATACCTTTTGAGGTTGAACCTTCCAAATTGGAAGAAGGAATAAAAAGTTTAAAAGTATTAAACATAAAAGGAATAAATATCACAATTCCACACAAAGAGGAGGCAGTTAAATATTTAGATGAGCTATCAGAGGAAGTTAAATATATAAAAGCTGTTAACACTGTAAAAAACATAGACGGTTATCTAATAGGATATAACACAGACGCTTACGGCTTTATTACAGGATTAAAAGAGATAGAGAAAGATTTAACAGAAAAAAATATTCTAGTTATAGGTGCAGGTGGAGCTTCTAGAGGCGTGATATACTCCTTAATTAAGGAAGGTATCAACAAAATATTTTTAGCTAACAGGACATTAGAAAGGGCAAAAAAGATTGTAGAAGATTTTAAAGCTTTAAACAGATTTATAGAAGATATTATAGAAATAATTCCGCAAAAAGATATAGAAAAATTTATAAATAAATCTGACATAATTGTTAACACCACACCTGTAGGTTTGAGAGAAGGGGATTCATGGCTCTTTGATTATAATCTATTAAAGGAAAAACATACAGTAGTAGATATTGTCTATAAAAAAACTCCATTAATAGAAATTGCTATAAAAAAAGGTTGTAAATGGCAGGACGGTTATCCTATGCTACTGTATCAAGGTGCTAAATCTTTTGAAATATGGACAGGAAGAAAAGCTCCCATTGACATAATGAAAAAAGCATTAGGTTTGTTGTAAATTTTAATCAAAATCAATTCTGTAAAAGTAATACTCGGCTATTTTAAATAAAAGCAAATATAGAGGTAGTAAGGCATCCCAGAAAAATGTGAATGTTATTCCAACTAGATGTATTAAAAGAGGTGTAAATAAAGATAAAGCGTATATATCTCTATCTGTTATTATTCTTACCTTTAGGAAAGTCTTAAAAGCTATAAATATTAACCATAACTCTGCTAATACGCCTAATAATCCGATTTCTATAAATTCAGAGACAATAAATATACTTTCATATTTTCCATAATCAGATGGCGA
>CAZEUK010000132.1:0-4114 GCA_964514535.1 uncultured Aquificales bacterium | reverse complement strand
ATTTACAAAGTAAAATCAAACTTTAATGTCATACAGAAATAGATTAACATCAGTACGAAAATAGATTAAAAGATAAAAAAATTTTAATGTTTATTTGATTTTGATATTATTATGGTTGGCAACACTTTTTACTCCCTTTTTCTAATCACAGTTAGTGCATTCAGACATTTTTTTTCGTAAAATGTGATAAAAATCAAAACTTTAAAGGGAGTTTTTTATATGAAAAGGGCAGACCTGATACTAACTGACATTGATTACATTCTAACTATGGATGAAAAACTTACAGAGTTTAGAAACGGGGATATAGTTATCAAAGACGGAAAAATAATAGATATTGGGGAGAATAAGAAAAATGAGTACTTTGGAAAAACTATAGTCTGTAAAAACAGAATAGCAATACCCGGTTTGATAAATACCCATACACACGCGGCAATGACATTACTTAGAGGATACGGAAGTGATAATCCTTTAAAAGTATGGTTGGAGGAGTATATATGGCCTGCAGAAGGTAAACTTGTCAGTTATGGGTTTGTTAAAGATGGTACAGAACTGGCAGTTTATGAAATGTTGAGAAATGGGATAACAACTTTCGTTGATATGTATTTCTACGAGAATGCAGTTGCTGATGTTTTAACGTCAGTGGGAATGAGGGGAGTTTTGGCAGGTGGTATTTTAGATTTTCCTGTTCCCGGAGCTAAAACACCGGATGAGGCTATTGAAAAAACGGAACAGTTTTACAAAGAGTATGAAAAATCAGAATATATTACAGTTGCAGTTGGACCACACGCACCTTATACCTGTTCACCTGAAACATTAAAAAAAGCTATGTCTTTAGCTGATAAATACGGCTTAATCTATCATATACATCTCTCTGAAACAAAGTTTGAAGTTGAACAGATAAAAGAAAAGTATGGGAATACTCCATTAAAGCATTTAGACAGTTTAGGTTTATTAAAGGAAAATGTTTTAGCGGCACATGTCGTTCATCCTACAGATGAGGAGATAGATTTAATGGCTGAAAAGGGGGTTAAAGTAGCCCACTGTCCAGAAAGTAATTTAAAACTTGCCTCAGGAATAGCACCTATTCCTAAAATGCTTAAAGCTGGTGTATGTGTGTCTGTAGGCACAGATGGAACTGCCTCAAATGACGACCTAGATATAATAGGGGAAATATCAACATCTGCAAAAATACATAAAGGTTATAATTTAGACCCAACGGTAGTTAATGCTAAAGAAGCCCTTTTAATGGCAACTAGAGAAGGGGCAAAAGCTATAAATCAGTACGATAAAATAGGAAGTTTAGAAATAGGTAAAAGAGCAGACATAACCTTAATAGATATATCTCAAATACATTTAAATCCTTTATTTGACCCTTACACTCAGATAGTTTATTCCTCAAAAGGCTCTGATGTAGATACAGTATTAATTAATGGAGAAATAAAAGTATTAAATAAAAATGTGTTGGTTTTAGATAAAGAGGAATTATTAGAAAAGGCTTACATTTGGAAGGAAAGAACTATCAGTTAATTTTTATAAAAAATAAATTAAGGAGGAAAAAATATGTCAAAAGTTTGTAAAGTGGCTATTTTACCCGGAGATGGAATTGGACCTGAGATAATGGAGGCTGCAATAGAGGTTTTAAGAGCAATTGAAAAAAAGTATCAAGTTAAATTTGAGCTAAAGGAAGGCTTAATAGGTGGTATTGCTATTGATAAAACAGGAGAGCCTCTACCTGAAGATACAGTAAAAATATGTAAAGAAAGTGATGCAGTTCTACTGGCTGCTGTAGGTGGTGATAAATGGGACAATTTACCAACAGATAAGAGACCGGAAAAAGGACTGTTAAAAATTAGAAAAGAGTTAGAGCTGTTTGCAAATTTAAGACCGGGTAAGGCTTACAATGCGTTATTAAGCTCATCTCCATTAAAAGAAAGTTTAATAAAAGGTGTAGATTTACTGGTAATAAGGGAGTTAACAGGGGGAATATATTTTGGAGAGCCTAGAGGAATAGAGGAAAGAGACGGCGAGAAAGTTGGATTTAACACAATGTTATACTCTGAAAGTGAAATAAGAAGAATTGCTAAGTTAGCCTTTGAGATAGCTAGAGGTAGAAGAAAGAAAGTTACAAGTGTTGATAAAGCCAACGTTCTAGAAGTTAGTGCCCTTTGGAGAGATGTTGTTAACGAAGTACATAAAGATTTTGAAGATGTAGAATTGGAACATATGTATGTTGATAACTGTGCTATGCAGTTAGTTAGAAGACCTAGAGATTTTGATGTTATAGTAACAGGAAATATATTTGGAGATATTCTATCAGACGAGGCTGGAGCTTTAACAGGAAGTTTAGGAATGTTACCTTCAGCTTCAATTGGTGAAAAATACGCTCTATACGAGCCTGTCCATGGTTCTGCACCAGATATTGCAGGTAAAGGTATAGCAAATCCTATCGCTATGATTTTGTCGGTAGCTATGATGTTAGACCTAAGTTGTAAACTTCCTGAAGCTGCCAGAGATATAGAAAATGCTGTTGATAAGGTATTGGAGGAAGGATACAGAACTACAGATATATGGTCTCCCGGAAATAAAAAGGTCAATACAAAAGAGATGACTAAGGCTATCATTGAGGCTTTATAAGATTTTAGGGAAGATAGAGAGCTAATTTGATATAATAGTTAGATGTTGCTTAATTATAGTAAAAATTGGAGGTTAGATATTAATGGCTGCACCAAAAAGGAAAAAGTCAAAGGCTAAAACTGCAATGAGGAAAGCCCAATGGTATAGAAAATTAAAAACTCCCGGGTTATCACTCTGTCCAGAATGTGGACAACCAAAATCACCTCACAAAGTTTGCCCACACTGTGGATACTATAAAGATAAAGAGGTTGTAGAGGTTATATAACTTGTACATAGCTTTAGATGCAATGGGGGGAGATTACGCCCCCCAAAGTAATATAGAAGGGGCTGTTCAATTTGTAAAAGAGTTTAATATAGGCGTTTATCTTGTAGGAAAAAGGGATATTTTAGAAAAAGAATTATCAAAATATAACCTTTCAAACGGATTTCCCTTAAAGATAGTAGATGCAGAAGAAGTTATAGAGATGGATGAACCACCTTCAATAGCAGTTAGAAAGAAAAGAAAATCTTCAATGTATATTGCAGGGAAACTTGTTAGAGAAGGAAAAGCTCAAGCCTTTGTGTCCGCAGGAAACACAGGAGCAGCGATGGCTATATCTAAATTTGTTGTTGGAGCTACAGAAGGAATTGAAAGACCGGGGATAGCCGTTGCATTTCCAACAAAAAAGGGGAAACCTACCATTTTAATAGATGCAGGGGCTAACGTTGATTGTAAGCCTAACCACTTAGTTTATTTCGCTTTAATGGGACACACCTACGCTAAAGAGATGTTAAGAATAAGTGATAATCCTAAAATAGGAATATTGAGTATAGGTGAAGAGGAAGGAAAAGGAAATGATTTGGTAAAGGAGACCTATCCACTTTTAAAAAAAACTAAACTTAACTTTATCGGAAATGCTGAAGGTAGGGATATATTTACAGGTGATTTTGATGTTATAGTTTGTGATGGATTTGTAGGTAATGTAGTTTTAAAAACAAGTGAAAGTTTAGGATACATAATCCTAGATATGATAAAGGACGAGGTAAACAAAAGCTTTTTATACAAATTAGGAGCTTTATTAATGTTGCCTGCCTTAAAAAGATTTAAAAAGAAGGCTGACTTTTCAGAATACGGTGGAGCACCACTTCTAGGAACAAGGGGTACTTGCATAATAACACACGGAAGGGCAGACGGAAAAGCAATAAAAAACGCTTTAAAGGTAGCTTCAGAATTTGAAAAGAGACATTTTAATAATAAATTAAAAGAGAATATTAAAAACCTTATACCTAAGGAATTGCAAACTATTAAGGAGTAAAAATGTCAGCAGAGATAAAAGGTCTAGGAATGTACGTTCCACCTAGAATTTTAAAAAATCAAGATTTGGAAAAATTTTTAGACACATCAGACGAGTGGATAACGAAGAGAACAGGAATAAAGGAAAGACATATTGCTGAAGAATGGGATAGGGCAAGTGATATAGCATTACCAGCAGCAAGGGAA
>CAZEUK010000131.1:0-4128 GCA_964514535.1 uncultured Aquificales bacterium | reverse complement strand
TCATTTATTATTTTTAAAGTTTCAGCTATTACTTCAGATATAGAGTAATACTGGGATATTGTTCTGTTTTCATTTAAACGGAATATTTCAGCTTCTGCTTCCTCTATAAGTTGATTAACATCTTTAGAGTTTTTAGCTTTTATTATTATTTTTTTAGATATTTCTATAAGACCTCTAGCAACTGCCTTGTCTTTTATCTGTTTTACAACTATCTCTACAATACTAGGAGTAGCCGCTTCATCTAAAAGTTTGTATAGATATATTAGTCCTCCGACTGTATCTAGCTTACCCTTTTCCTCTAAAAGATTTTTGACAGTTAAAATGTGGGGCGTTTCACCCCTTTCCACTATTTCAAGTATAGCTTCATATATAACTCTATGGGCTTCATTAAAAAAATCCTCAGGCTTAAGAACATTAACAACATACTCTACAACTTCATGATGGAACATAAGAGCCCCTAAAATAGCCCTCTCTGCTAACTCGTCATGTGGTAAAGGTATATCAAAAAAGTTTTCCATCTTAAGACACTAAACTACCGTTTTTTATATCTCCGTCAACTGTTAAAAGTTTTAAACCTTTATCGTCTTTAGATGCAAGTATCATACCTTGAGATTGGATACCGAATATCTTTCTAGGTTTTAGGTTGGTAAATACTATAACCTTTTTACCTATTAAATCGTTTGGTTTGTAATACTCTGCTATACCTGAAACTATTGTTCTCTTTTCATCTCCCAAATCAACTAAAAGTTTTAATAACTTGTTTGATTTTTCAACTTTCTCAGCTTCCAAAATCTCTCCAACTTTAAACTGTAATTTAGCAAAGTCATCTATACTTACAAACTCTTCCTTTTTTTCCTCTTTCTTTTCCATTACTTTAACTTCTCCTTTATCTTCTAATCTAGGGAATAGCGGTTTAATCTTTTTCTTAACAACACTACCTGAAGGATAGGAGAATGGATAAATATCCTCAGGTAAGTATTCAAAACCTATATACTCTAAGAGAATTTTCATTTTTTCAGGCATAAAAGGATACAGTAAATATCCTATTAAAAGCAATCCATCTGCTAAAACGTATAAAACCGTTTTTAAGTAAGGAGATTTTTCTTTATTTAATTTCCAAGGTTCAGTTTTAACTATATATTTATTTAAGAAATCTATAAACTCCCATACTTTTTCTAAAGCTTTGTTAAACTCTAGCTTAGACATATGTTTTTCAAAACTTTCTAAAGTCTCCCTGTATAATTCTTCATACTTTTCCTCTAGCTCTGTCTTTTTACCATCTTCCACACAATCAACAACACCTTTATTAAATTTGTTTATCATAGATATTGTTCTAGATACTAAATTACCTAAATCATTTGCCAAATCTGAATTTATTCTGTTTACAACTGCCTTATGGGAAAAATCCCCGTCCTGTCCAAAAGGTATTTCCCTTAATAAAAAGTATCTTAATTCGTCAACTCCGTATTTTTCTGCAACTTCAAAAGGATTTACAACATTTCCAAGGGTTTTTGACATTTTTTCCCCTTCAACAGTCCACCAACCATGGGCAAACACTTTTTTAGGGATTTCCAAACCTGCACTCATAAGAAAAGCAGGCCAATAAACAGTATGAAATCTTAAAATATCCTTACCTACTATATGAAGGTCTGCAGGCCAAAAGGTTTTAAACTTATCACTTTCAACATTAGGATAACCTACACCAGTTAAATAATTCGTTAAGGCGTCAAACCATACGTATATAGTGTGTTTATCATCAAAAGGAACAGGTATTCCCCATTTTACCCTTTCTCTTAGTCTTGATACTGACAAATCTTTTAAACCTTGTTTAACAAAAAATATTACTTCATTTCTCCTGTAATCAGGCTGTATAAACTCAGGATTTTTTTCGTAAAGCTCCAACAATTTATCTTGATACTTTGAAAGTCTAAAGAAATAACTTTCCTCTTTAATCTTTTCACATTTTTTTTGGTGAATTGGACATTTATAATCGTTATCCTTTATCTCTGTTTCAGTTTTAAACTCCTCACAACCTACACAGTACCAACTTTCATACTCAGACAGGTATATATCCCCATTTTCATAACATTTTTGGAAAATATATTGGACAGCTTTAATATGGTCTTCATCTGTAGTTCTTATAAATCTGTCATATGATATGTTTAAAACTTTCCATAACTCTTTAAATTTTATATGTGTTTCATCTGCTAACTGTTTAGGAGTTATTCCCTTCTTTTCTGCAGTTTGTTGTATCTTTAAACCGTGTTCATCTGTTCCGGTAAGAAAGAATGTTTTATAATTTCTCTGTCTGTAAAATCTCGCCAATACATCTGCGGCTATAGTCGTATAGGCATGTCCTAAGTGTGGTATATCGTTAACATAGTATATCGGTGTAGTCAAATAAAATTTCTTCATTAATTAATCCCCTGAATTGTTTTTATATAATTTTACATTAAGTTAATCTTTTCATAGCTGTTTAAGAAAATTAAAGAAAAAAAAGGAAAATTAAGTTTTATCTGAATTTTTAAAAATTGAGATTTACGTTTAAATAAGCAAATCTTCCCGGTTCAGGTATTTTAGAGCCACTACTAAATGGATTTCTCAAATAAGATAGATGGGAGTAATAGGTTATATCAAAAAGATTGTCTATACCAAATCCGACGTTAAGATTTTTATTTATATTGTATCTACCTTTTATATTAACCACATAGTAAGCGGATGTTTTGAGCTCGTTTAAGTCTGTATCAACATTTTTTTGTGAAGAAGAGTATATATTTTCTAACTCCCCTTTAAATTTTTCATTTTCATAATTTAAAGCAAATCTAACTTTTAAAGGTGGTATTTCTGCTAAATCTTTATCGTTGTATCCCCCACTATCCTTTCTACCCCTTTGATAAGCTAATGAAAACTCAGTATATAAATTATTTGTTATGTAGCTAATTAATGATAAATCAATTCCGTATATATGGGCATCTATATTTTTATAACTTGTTGCTGTAGATGTGTTATCTAAACTACTTATTCTAGTTAGATAGATATAGTCTGTGAGCTTACTGTAGAAAGCTTTCCCTTTCATAGAAAATAATCCCTTGTAGTATTCAAAGCCTAAATCTATTTCGTCATTTTTTACAGGTTTTAAGTTTGGATTACCTACCCAATCAGGTTTAGTCATAGGCTTGTTTAAGGCAATATATCTTTCTTCTGGGTCAGGAACTCTGATTGTGTGTCCATATCCTATATATACGTTATTCTTTTTGTTGAATTTATACTTAAAGTTTATATTTCCTGATATTAGATAATCATTATTTCTATAACTAAAAGATTGGTAATACCTTTGGTATAAATCCCTATTACTTGTTCCAAAACTGTTTTTATCAGCTTTAGATTTTAAAATATCGTATCTTAATCCAGCACCTACAACTATGTTTTTAATTTTTTTCTTACCATCTATAAATAGACCTAAATTTTTTATTTTAACTGCAGGTATCATACCTCTGTTATCTGTTAACATTCCCATTGTAATAATGTTATCTGCCAACCAGTATCTCTCAAATCCATCTATACCAACTTTTAACCTTGTATCTCGCATTGAAAAACTCTTACTAACTTTAAATCCTTTTACCCTAGATTTTGCAACTGTCCTCATACTGTAATCGTAGCCTGCCATAGCTCTATCAGAACTGAGCCTAAACTTATCAGACATATCATGTTTTACAGAGTTAAAATAAACTGCAATTTTTAAGTCTGAAGGTTTGTTTATTAATTCTAATCTTGTCTTATAAGTCATTTCTGATGATGTATCCATAAGTAAGTAAGGATATAGAACATCTTGAAGGTGTTCATATCCTACGTAAAGTTTTAATTGGTTCTCCTCAAATATATTAAAGTTAAGCTTAGCAAATCCAGATTTTTTTAAAAAGAAATTTCCATTTATCTTTCCCTGTTTGTAAGGACTAGCTGAATATTCAGTTAAATATTTACCTTCACCTGACTTAAAAACTTTACTATCCTGTAGAGAAAGACCTACTAAAGTTTGCACCAGATTATTACCTACGTTAAATAAAGAGTTAAAAAATTGATAAGAATAGCTACCTAAGGTTGCACTTAATCTAAAATAGTTATCCTCTG
>CAZEUK010000130.1:0-4164 GCA_964514535.1 uncultured Aquificales bacterium | reverse complement strand
AACCTCCATTTTTTATTTAATTACGATTTTAAATTAATAAAATTGCATACCACAATTATTATATTGTAAATTTAGTGTTAAAGATTAATTCTAAAAGGATTTTGAAATAGGAGATTTGCCAATCCAATAATTAATTAAAAATTAATTCTTATGATAATAGGAATGGGGGATTACGTTCTAAATTAAGGGATAAATTAGCTGGTTTGAGAATGAGGACAAAGGCTTATACAAAAAGTTTAAAGAATTTAGATTTATACATTACTTTATTTTTTAGATTTTGGCAGATTATTTAATCTTTTATCTATCTTTATTAATATCCATCGCGCATTAAGATTAAAAACTCCAGCTGAGATTAAGTTATAACCAATACAATCTTTTTATATTTTTCAGAATTTAGGTTAAAATTAAAGAAATTTAAAGAAATTATTTAACATGGAAGGGTAATGAAGGAAAAATTAAAGGAAGAAATAATTGAAAAATTGGAAAGTGTTATACCTGAAGTATCAGAGGTTAAGAACAAAGTTAGATTAGAATTACCTAAAGAAGATAAATTCGGAGATTTGTCTATAAATATAGCCTTTTTACTTACAAAAAAATTGAAAGATAAACCTGTTAACATTGCAAACAGAATAAAAGAAATATTGGAAGATGATGAAAAGTTTGAAAAAGTTGAAGTTGCAGGTGCAGGTTTTATAAATCTTTTCTTATCTAAAGAGTTTTATAAAAGGATTTTAGAACAGATAATAAAAGAGAAGGACAAATATGGGGCGGTTAGTGAAAAAGATAAAGGTTTAATAAATGTTGAGTTTGTAAGTGCAAATCCGACTGGTCCATTACATTTGGGACACGGTAGAGGGGCAGTAGTTGGGAATGTTCTATCAAACATTTTAGACTACGCAGGATATAAAGTAGTGAGAGAGTTTTATATCAACGATGCAGGAAATCAGATAAAAAAATTAGGGCAGTCAGTTTACGCAAGATTTAGACAGATAGAAGAACCTAATTATCCATTTCCTGAAGACGGCTATCATGGAGATTATATAAAAGATATTGCCTTACATCTTTACAAGTATGAAAGAGAGAAAATACTCTCTTTTTTAGATGAAGAGCAAGCTATAGATTTTTGTGGTGAGTTTGCAAAAGAACTACTTTTGGAAAAGATTAAAAATGATTTAAAAGATTTTGGTGTAGAGTTTGATATTTGGTTTAGTGAAAAGAGTTTATACTCTTCAGGGAAAGTAGATGAGGTGATACAGGTTTTAAGAAATAAAGGATTAGTTTATGAAAAGGATGGAGCTGTATGGTTAGAAACTACCAAATTTGGAGACGATAAAGACAGGGTTTTAATAAAATCTGACGGTAGTTATACCTACTTCGCAGGGGATATTGCCTATCATTATGACAAGCTAAAAAGAGGGTACGACTATGCAATAAATATATGGGGAGCTGACCATCACGGTTATTTTCCAAGATTAAAATCCGCTATGTTAGCTTTGGGAGCAAGGGAAGACTGGCTACAAGTTCTATTTATTCAGTTGGTAAAACTTTTTAAAGATGGTAAAGAAGTAAAAATGTCAAAAAGGGCAGGTTCTTTTATTACATTAAAAGAGTTGATAGAGGAAGTTGGTAAAGATGCTGTTATATATTTCTTCTTAACAAAGGATAGTAATACACATTTAAATTTTGATATAGATTTAGCGTTAAAACAGTCTTCAGAAAATCCTGTTTATTACGTCCAATATGCATACGCAAGAATTAGTAGTGTTTTCAGAGAGGCAAAAAATAGATTTGGGTTTGACCCTGAGAGAGATTTTAATATAGATATTAATAAATTGAGTAATGAGTATGAAAGGGTTTTGATGAAATATCTAGCCTTTATGCCTGAGCTTATATACGATGCAGGGGAGAAGAGACAACCACATAAATTAACTCAAATTATGTATGAGTTAGCCTCAAACTTCCATCAGTATTACAATAATGTTAAATTTTTAATAGAAGATGACGAAGATTTAATGAAAGCAAGGTTGTATTTATTGAAAGCTGTAAGATATGCTTTAAAAACTTTATTTAATTTGGCAAAAATAACTCCGAGGGAGAGGATGTAAATATGGCAGAGGAGAAAGATTTAAAAAAGGAAAAAGATAAATCTGAAAAAATAATATATGTTCTAACAGGTCTGTTGGTTCTCGTTGTGTTTGGAGCTATTGCAATACTTTACTTTAAACCTGTTGATAATAAGGAATTCGTAAAACCTGAAACAATTCAGATTGCAAAGGTTAACGAACCTAAACCTGCAAACACAAATCAGACAGGAAATCAAACTGTAGCAGAAAGTAATAAAGTTGTAGAAGAAAAACAGGCTGTAAAGGAACAGAAGGATAAACAACCACAAACTATAGGAGAGATTATTAAACAAAAAAGTGAGGAAAAAGGTAGTAAAGAAGCTAAGAAAGAGGAAGTAAAGAAGGAAGAGGCTAAAAAACAGGTTAGTCAACAGGGTAATGTTGCAACCAATACCGAAAAGAAAGTTAAAGAGGATAAAAAAACTCAGGAAGTGAAAAAAGTAGAAAAGCCTGTAAAGACAGAGAAAAAAGCTGAAGTTGTTAAAAAGAAAGAGGAGAAAAAAGTAGTAGCTAAAGTTAATCAGAAGAAAGAGGTTAGCAAAAAAGCTCCTGTAAAAAAACATACTGTTAAAAAGTATTACTATGTGCAGGTTAGTGCTTTGGCATCAATGGAAAAGGCTAATCAGGTTAAAAGTAGATATGTTAGAAGAGGCTTTAAAAATGTGATTATAATTAAGGAAAAGGGATTTTATAAAGTTTTAATTGGTAAGTTTAACTCTATGAAAGAGGCTAACGAGTTTATAAGAAAGCACAATATTAAAGGTGGTTGGGTAAGAATTTTAAAAGAGGTTAATTAAGCAGGATTAGGATAGCAAAGAGGTTTTATTGTAGAAATAGATAGAATACTCACAATATACTGTGGAAGATATAAAACCATGTAGGGAAGGATTATGTAAGTAAAATATGATAAAAATACAGATATACTTACTATAAAACTATCCGATAAAAAACCTGTAGAAAGTTAACATTTAATAAAGCAAGAAATAGTTATTGACTACGATAAAAGCAATAGTATTATTAGTTTGGAAATTTTTGATTGGAGTGAAAGAAAAAGCGTAAAGCTTCCCAATTTGGAATTGGTAATGGTTTTAAATTAAAATACTTCTAATTAAATAATAGATAACGGATATATTTAAGAGTAATAAAAATGCTTGAAAAGAATTTGAATGATGAAATTCAAAGAGCAAAAGAATTATTAAAAAATGCAGATGCTATCCTTATTACAGCTGGGGCTGGAATGGGTGTTGATAGTGGCCTTCCTGATTTTAGGGGGCGGGAAGGCTTTTGGAAAGCGTATCCTATGGCTAAAAAGTTAGGTTTAAGTTTTGAGGAACTTGCAACTCCTAAATGGTTTGAAGAAAATCCAAGGTTAGCTTGGGCTTTTTATGGTCATAGATTAAACCTTTACAGAAAAACTAAACCTCATGAAGGCTTTTATCTGTTAAAAGAGTTAGGAGAAAAGAAAAAAGGAAAATATTTTGTTTTCACTTCCAACGTTGATGGTCAGTTTCAAAAAGCTGGTTTTGAAGACAAAAGAATAGTTGAAATACACGGTTCAATCCATTATCTACAGTGTACAATACCTTGTACGGATGATATATGGCCTGCTGATGGGATTGAAGTAATAGTTGATATGGAAAAGTTTGAGGCTGTAGGAGATTTGCCTAAATGTATTCACTGTGGAGGTATTGCAAGACCAAATATTTTACAGTTCTTTGATTTTGCTTTTATACCATACAGAACGGAGATGGCTTTAAAAAGAATTGGTGAATGGTTTGATTATCTGGAAGATTACGGGTATAAGCTTGCAATAATAGAGATTGGGGCAGGAAAGGCTGTGCCTACAGTCAGAAATTTTTCTGAAGAGGTAGCTTATAAATACAACACAAAGGTTATAAGGATAAATCCTAGAGATTACGATGGCCCCAAAGATATAGTTATTCCGATAAGTATGGGTGGTTTAGAAGGAATAAAGGCAATTCTGAAGGATGATAAGTAAAGAAAAGATTTTAAAAAAAGCTAAAAGGATAGTTGTAAAACT
>CAZEUK010000129.1:0-4198 GCA_964514535.1 uncultured Aquificales bacterium | reverse complement strand
TCCTTTGATGGATTTGATGAACCGTTAGGGTGATTATGGGCTATTATTATTCCGTATGCATTGTATTTTAAAGCGTATATAAATATATCTCTAGGTCTTACGGAGAGAATGTTTAACGAGCCTATAGCCACAGTTTCAACTCCTAACAACTCGTTAGATGTGTTTGTATATAAAGCTAACATCTTTTCCTGTTTAGACTTTCTTAAATCCTTTATATACTGATAAACGTCTTTTGGAGAGTTGAATACTATAGATTTGTCGTTATCCTCTAAACTTCTCCTTATCAACTCACCTATCGCTAATATCTGTAAAGCCTTTACTTCACCTATACCTTTTATTTTGGTAAGTTCTTCAAGCTTAAGATTTTGTAAATCTTTTAAATCTCTATTTTTTAGAATGAGATTTGCCAAACCTAGAACATTTAAATCTTTCGTTCCACTTCCAAGTATTATTGCTAAAACTTCAGCATCAGACAAACTGTTTAATCCATACTTTTTAGCTTTCTCACGGGGTAGAAGGTCATCAGGTATATCTTTAATTTTAAGTCTGTATATTCTCCTATCACCTTTCACCGAACTAGCCTTTAAACTTTTCTATAATCTCCCTCAATCTTGCTGTGTTCTCATAAATGTTATTATCTTTAAAAACTGCACTTACCACAGCTATATTTTTACAACCTGTTTTTAAAACATCAACCACATTAGAATGATTTATTCCACCTATAGCAACAACAGGTTTATTAGATATTTTTAAAACTTTTTCTAACTCTTCCAAACCGTTTAGTCTTATATCCTGTTTAGTTTTTGTAGGAAATATACTTCCAAATCCTATGTAATCTATGAAATCTCTTTTATTAGCCTCTATAACATCATCTATCCTTTTTGTTGACCATCCTAGGAAATATTTTCCTTCGGTTATTCTGTAAACTTCATCAATAGGTAAATCATCCTGTCCTGTGTGAACCCCGTCAGATTTTACGGCTAAGGCTATATCAACTCTATCGTTTATAAAAAGTGGGATGTTATATTTATCACATACTTCCTTTAGCTTAAGGGCTTCTGTAAACATATCCTTTCCAGATTTATTTTTAGCCCTGTACTGTATAGCAGTTGCACCACCTTTTATAGCTTCTTCCACCGCAAAGGCTATATCCACATCTTTTAAAAGATTTTCATCTGTAATAACGTAAAGTGTTAAATCTAACTTTTTCCTCTCCATAACGATAATTTTTATAATATACTATTTCTACTTAATCAAGCTTAGAAGGAGATAAAAATGGCTTTATGGGATGCTATAGCAAGGGTTTTAATAGGGGCATTATTAATAACGTTAGCTGTAGAATTAAAAGGGGTGTTCACGATAGGATTGGTGGTAGGGGTTATTTTAATACTAACTGCAATGATAGGATTTTGTCCGTTGTATAAACTTATAGGATACGGCTCTCAACCTGAAACAGAAAGTTAAATCTTCCTGATTTTTAGGATTTTTAAACTTTGATAAAAAAATTTTTAGTTTTTCTCTTTCTTTTTAAAATTAGTTATGGAATAACGCTGAAACAGGCTATAAACGAAGCATTAAACAACAACCTAGAGATAAAACAACTTAAACAAGACTTGAAAATTGGTGAAATAAATATTGATATAGCTAAAAACTCCTTTTATCCTGAATTTTTCTTTAACGGCGGTTATACAGTTTTAAAGGACACATTTTACAGTGAGATACCTTCATTCAGTCCATTGTTTCCAAATTTGAGATTTAAACAGTATGAAAAAAATTATTTCAATTATGAGATAGGGATTAATATTCCAGTTTTTACAGGATTTAAAAGAATAAATACTTTAAAACTGTCAAAGATTGATTATAAAGCTAGGGAGAAATTTTTAAAGGAAAAGGAAAGGGAAATAAGATTAAAGGTTATAGATAGTTATATTAATCTTTTAATACTTAATGAGATTTTAAAGGTTTTACAGAAACAGAAAGAAAGTATAGAGGAGCATTTAAAAAAGGCTGAAAATTTTTATAAAGAGGGATTAATAACAGATATACAGGTTCTACAGACAAAAGTTAAACTTGCAGAAGTGAAAAGGGAGATAAAAAAGATAGAGGGACAGATTAAAGTAGGAAAGGCTAATTTAAATATTCTGTTAAACAGGGATATTGATAAAAGTATTAAGTTGGAAAAAATAGATATAAATATTCCAAAGAGTTTAGATTTAAAAGAATTAACTGAAAAAGCTTTAAAAAATAGGGATATTGTTAAGGCGTTAAACTATAAAGAGAAAGAGTTTAAATATATTGAAAGTATAAACAAATCTGATTTTTTGCCGTCTGTTATAGCTGGTAGCAAATATTTTTATACAAATCAATATCCTTATACATCACCGAAAGGTAATACAAGTTTTTATTTAATTTTTTCTGTAAAGTTTCAAGGTTTTAAGCCTTACCATAAATATTTAAAAACTAAAGAAGAGGAAAAAAAATTTAAGTTTTACAAAAGGGATACAATCAATAAGATTATTTTACAGATTAAAAAAAGTTATGAGGATTTTATTGTCGCAAGGGAAAACTTAAAGGTTGCGGAAAGTAGCCTATCTGAAGCTGAAGAATATTTTGAAAAGGTTAAAGAACAGTATAACGAACAGTTAGCAGACACAACAGATTTTTTAAACGCAGAGGCTTACTTAACAAAGGCAAAGGCTGACAGGGTAATAGCCTACTATCAGTTAATATTATCCTATCTAAAACTTAAAGAGTTAATTGGTGAAGATTATGAAAAATAAAAAATTTGGGGCAATACTTATAATTGTTTTTACAATCTTTTTAATTGTTGTTTACGGTAGTTATATTGCCTATCAAAGAATTAAATACGCAATAACCGATGCAGTTTTTGTTGAGAGTAATAGTCTAGCCTATCTATCATTTAAAAGGGTGGGCGGAAAGATAGTTAAAATTTTAAAAGATGAAGGGGATAAAGTTAAAAGAGGTGATGTTTTAGCAGAATTAGACGACAAAGATTACAAGGTAGAGTTAAAATCTATACAGGATAAAATCTTAAGTCTTGAGGAGAAAAAGAGAGGTTTAGAGATAAAAAAGGAAGAGTTAGAAAAGGAAACAGATATAAATATTAATGTTGCAGAACTAAGTTTAAAAAATCTTGAATGGGAGATAAAAGCTTTAAAAAATAAAGTTAAATCTTTAGATGTGGAAATAAATCAGTTGGAGAGGGACGAGGCTAGATTTAAAAGATTGTTAAATAAAAATCTAATACCTAAAAGGAAGTATGAGGATATAAAAACAAAACTTGAAGTTGCGAGGTTAAATAGAAAATCTTACGAAGAGAAGATAAAGGCTTTAGAGGTAAAAAGGGATATTCTAAAAGAAAATATAAATCTCGCATTATCTAAAAAATTATTAGTAAAACAAGTGGATAAGGAAATAAAATCCCTCGTTGCTAATATCAATGTTTTAAAGGCTAAAAAGGAAGATATAGAATTAAAACTAAAATATACACAATTAAAATCTCCTGTAGATGGTGTTATTGCAAAAAGATTTAAATCTGTAGGTGATGTTGTATCCTCTGGTATGCCTATTTTTGCTGTAATTCCTGATAACTCCATCTACATACTTGTTTTATTGGAAGAGGGAAAACTTAAAGGTGTAAAAAAAGGTAATAAAGCTTATATAAAAATTGACGCTTACCCTGATAAAGAATATATAGGAGTAGTTGAAGAAATTAATCCTGCTACCGCTTCCAAGTTTGCTTTAGTTCCAAGGGATATAACGGCTGGAGAGTTTACCAAAGTGGAACAGAGAATACCTATAAAGATTAAAATCATTAAAGGGGATACATCTATACTAAAGGTTGGTATGGGTGGAGAAGTTAAAATAGAGAGAAAGTAAAAAGATGGAAGCCCTTAACACATCAAATCTTCCTTACAGAGAAGTCTCCAATTTTGAAAGATTTTTAATAACATTAATAACTATGTTTGGTGCTTTTATGGCTGTTTTAGACAGTACTATAGTAGATATTATCATTCCAAAGATAATAGCACCTTTAAGTACAGACCTTTACGGTATCCAATGGATTATAACTGCATATATGATAGCTTCCGCCACATTTCTATTACTATCTGAATGGTTAGACAGTAAATTTGGATTAAAAAATATATTTCTGTTTGGAATTTCACTTTTTACTATA
>CAZEUK010000128.1:0-4242 GCA_964514535.1 uncultured Aquificales bacterium | reverse complement strand
CTGAATATATCCTCTATACTTTTTGTTGCATCAATTAGATAAAAAATGTCTTTATTTTCATTTGCCAACTTCAAAAAACCATCTCTTAATTTTTTATGAAAATCTATACTTTCTTTTTCTATTCTATCTTTTTCCAACCTGTTTAATCTCTTTAAACTTTCCTCTACAGGAATATCTAATAAAAAAACTATATCAGGTATTAAACCTTCTGTAGTAAGTGAATTTAAAAGGTCTATAATTTTCCTATCTATTCCTCTACCGAAATATTGATAAGCTAAAGTTGAGTATATATACCTATCCGAAATAACTATAAAATCATCATTTAATTTAGGTTTTACAAAATTATTGATATGGATACTTCTGTCTGCTTCATAAAGTAGAAGTTCGGCTATAGGTGGTATTGAATAATCTTTGTTTAATAGGATTTCTCTTATTTTTTTTCCTTCCTCCGTTCCACCCGGTTCTTTAGTCAAAACTGTTTTTAAATTTTTTTCTTTTAAATATTGATACAACCTTTTAGCCTGTGTAGTCTTTCCTGAACCGTCAACACCTTCAAATACAATAAATAATCCCATTTTGTTTTTAAACTCCAATTAGGTAATTCTTATATGTATTCCATTATCTTTAAGATATTTTTTTAAATCTGATATAGTTAACTCGTTAAAATGGAAAAGGGAAGCGGCTAAAGCTGCGTCTGCTTTTCCTTCTGTAAAGGCCTCTAAAAAATGCTCTTTTTTTCCTGCACCACCAGAGGCAATAACCGGTATTGAAACGGCCTCACTTACAGCTTTTGTAAGCTCTATATCATAGCCACTTTTTGTTCCATCCTTATCCATTGATGTTAATAAAATTTCACCAGCTCCTAAATCCTCAACCTTTTTAGCCCATTCTATAACGTCTATACCTGTTGGAGTTCTACCACCTCTTATATACACTTCCCATTTTCCCTCTGATACTTTTTTAGCATCTATTGCAACAACTATTGTTGATGTCCCAAATCTGATTGAAGCATCCTTAACAAGCTCAGGATTTAAAACGGCAGAAGTATTTATTGATACCTTATCTGCTCCACTTTCTAATAATTTTCTTATATCTTCAAGAGATTTTATTCCACCACCTACAGTTAAGGGCATAAAAACAGTTTCAGCTGTATGCTTAACAACATCAAGTATAATATCCCTATCCTCTGCAGAAGCTGTTATATCAAGAAAAACTAACTCGTCTGCACCTGCATTATCATAGGCTTTAGCAATTTCAACAGGGTCTCCTGCGTCAACTAAGTTTACAAAATTTACACCTTTAACAACTCTTCCTTTGTTAACATCTAAGCAAGGAATAATCCTTTTTGCTAGCATACCAACTCCTTACAATCTCCAGTATAAAAATCCCTCTTTTATAGCTTTATCTTTATTGTATAAACCTTTTATATCTATTAAAACAGGTTTTCCTCTATCATTCATTAACTTTTTATACTCTTTAAAATCTAGCTCTTCTATAAATGGCCTATGTTTAACTGCAACTATAATTGCATCGTAAGGAGACTTCTCTTCTACAGATTTTAACAAATCTATTCCATACTCTTCCTTAACTTCGTCAGGATAGGCATAAGGGTCGTAGATATAAACATCTATACCATACTCTTTTAACTCATTGTAAACATCTATCACCTTTGTATTTCTTATATCAGATATATTTTCTTTAAAAGTTAAACCTAGTATTAAAACTTTGCTACCTTTTACCGTTTTACCTGCCTTTATCAATTTTTTAACTGTGCTTTCAGCGACAAACTTACCCATATAATCATTTATTCTTCTTCCTGCAAGTATAACTTCAGGATGATAACCTATAGACTGTGCTTTAAAGGTTAGATAATATGGGTCAACACCAATACAGTTATGAGTGATTATTCCATTGGTTGTAATATAGTTTTTGGTTTCAGGAACTTCCATTGAATATATAAAATCTTTCTGTTTTATCATTTCTATGTTTTTTACATTTGTAATATAAAAGATATCCTCAATTTGATAATTTTTGAGTTTACCCTCTTTTTTATTATTTAACACTTTATCTAACTTCTCTTTCTTTCCATCTAAGAAAAAGTTCTTAAATTTTTTGATAGAAGCTTTAGAGGAAATTTTTAGTAAACCTTTTCTTTTCTGATGATTTGGTAAAATTCCGAAGTTAATTAAAAGTAAACTTATTTGATGGTAAAGTGTCTTTGAAGATGTAAAGTAGGAAATTTCTATACTACCGTTTGATATTGATATACTACCATCTCCCCTAAAAAGGCCTTTTAAAACTTCTAATCTGATATTATCGTCGTTATACATAATAATGTCTGGAATTCTTGCATCGTAGCTGTTTTTACCTATTCCTAAATACTCAAAAAGATAACCTAACACTTTATTTGATACTTTGACGGTTAGACTATTGAATGTTTTATCCTCATAAATTGAAAATTTAATATTTAATTTATTCAAAATAGATTTTATATCATCTAAAAGTTGCTTTTCGGCTTTGTTTATAGTTATTCGTATCCTAGTACTTTTCTTATCCTTTGTTAAACATCCTTCAGATAGATAATATCCTATAAATCTAGCAAAGTTTTTGTCTATATGTATGACTGCAGGAACAGTACCGAAGGACTGTCCTCTTCCAGAGACGATTTCCAATTCTTCTTCACTGTAATTTTTTCTAAAAAACTCTCTTAGTTTTAAATAATCCTCAAAAGGTAAATAGTTATAGTTCAAAAAGTTTGATACCTTTTTATTTAAATATTTTTTGCTTATATATTTTTTGAAACTATCAAAATCTTTCCAGTTCTTATTTTTAGGTTTTATTCTTAACTTATCTGTAAAATCAGATTTAATGATTATATCAATAAGATTGAGTTTAACATTTCTATATAAAATAGGTAATTTAGATATAACGGGAAGTTTATCTCCTTCCTTTAACTGATTTGCCAATTTTACATTATAGGAATTTCCCTCTTTTACTATAAAAGGATGTTTATCAGAAACTGTTAAAATTTGTCCATTAGATAGTTTTACCTTAATAAGGTTTTTATACTGTCTCTTGGTAAAAACTCTAATTTGTTTAAAATCAAACTTCTCTTTAAATGGATTAAATGTTAATACTTCCACATTTTCATCTGGGAATAATAACTCTGTACCATAAAAATTAATTTTTTTCTTTATTCTTAATTGTTTATTAATAAAATTTTCAAAAGTCGTGTCAAAAATCTTTCCTTTATATTTTACCGTTATAAACTCTGAACCAACTTGACAATGACCTCCAACAAGTCCCGGTTCAAATCTTAAAAAATTCCATTTTGTTGAAGCGGCTTCTAAAACTTCTTTTGTATCTATCCCCATTTTATTAAAAATTAACGATAGTTCATTCATTAAAGCTATATTTAAATCTCTTTGTGTATTTTCTATAACTTTAGCTGCCTCCGCTGTTTTTATATTTGGTGCTTTATGTATTCCTGCAGTTATTACAGACCCGTATAACTTTGCTAAAAATTCTGTTATTTCTGGCGTATCCCCTGCAACAACTTTTATAATCTTGTCTATTGTATGTTTCTTATCACCGGGGTTAACCCTTTCTGGAGAGTATCCTACGTTAAAATCTTTCTTCCATTTTAAGCCACTTTCTTGCTCTAAAATCGGAACACATTCCTCCTCTGTTAAACCGGGGTAAACTGTACTTTCGTAAACAACAATAGAACCTTTCTTCATATATCTTCCTACTGTTTTAGTAGCAGACCTGATAGGCCTTAAATCAGGTATATTATGCTCGTCAATAGGTGTAGGAACTGTAACAATTATTACCTTTGCTTCAGATATTTTTTCAGGATTGTCTGTAAATTCTATATCACTATTTATTAACTCTTCTTTACTTACTTCCTTTGTTCTATCAAAGCCGCCTTTTAATTCTTTAATTCTTTCAGGGTTAATATCAAATCCTATTATGTTAAATTTTTTATTAAGTAAAACCGCTAAAGGTAAACCTACATAACCTAAACCGACTATAACTATCTTTTCAGAATTACCCTTAAAAAATTTTTCAATTTCCATAATTTCTCCTTAAAATTAAATTAATAACAATATTTTAGAATAATGTTTTTAATAAAAATGTTTTATTAAATAAGCAAAGATTTTTTAGAATAAATACTTGTCTTTAATATTTTTCTGTATTAATCAGATATGCAAACTTTTTGCTGCACCTAATAAAATCTTA
>CAZEUK010000127.1:0-4255 GCA_964514535.1 uncultured Aquificales bacterium | reverse complement strand
ACCGTAGATTTAAAGAAAGATTTAGGGTTTGACGATGAGAATAAAGGTTTTGTTAAAGCTAAGTTAGAACTCCCTATTCCTTTAATTCCTAATATATATCTCCAATATATACCTATGGATTTTAAAGGTGATAGATTAACCACTTTTAGATTTGATGGTAAAACTTTTACAGGAAATGTCCATTCAGAAGTTACATTAGACCATTACGATATAGGTTTATACTATAACGTACCGATGATTTCTACGATGACCTCTAACGTCTTTGATGCGGAAGTTGGTTTAATTGTCAGAGTTATAGATTTTGAAGCTAAAGTCTCAGATGGGAGAAATTCATCTAAAAAAAGTTTTACAGCACCTATACCTATGTTATATGCAGGTTTAACTATAAATCCTTTTGATTTTCTATCTATAGTCGGTGAAGCAAAAGGCATAACCTACAATAATAACTACTACTATGATTTTTCAGGGGAGTTAAGATTTAAATTTATAAATGCAGTTGTGTTTAAACCTTTCGTATCATTAGGGTATAAAATAGAGAGATTAAGAATAGACGATATTGATAACACATACGGAGATATAAGAATAGAACAGCCTTACGTTTCATTTGGAATAAACTTTTAGAAGGTTAAGGAAAAATGAAGAAAGTCCTTATATCCTTTGCCTCTTCTATTACAATTTTTTCTTCTTTAGCCTATTCCCAATCTTTAGTGCCTACAGAACTTAATATTTACAGTGATAGTGCTTACCTTATATCTGAATATATAACAACTGTAAAAGGCTGGAAGGATATACCTATAAACATACCTAAAAACTCCTTAGTTTTTATAGAACCTTTAAGTTGTAATTTAGAGTATGTTGAAGACAGAAAGTTAACTTCTTTAGATGAGTACAAAGCCTTAAAAGAAGATATTAAAACTTTAGAAGCACAAATATTAGCCTTAAAATCTATATTAAAATTGTCAAATAATATTAATTTTGAGAGAAATGTAAAATATATTAATTCTATTAAAGCTTTAGAGACCTTCTTTGAGAAAAAATATTTAGAGTATATAGAGCTAAAAAACAAACTGGAAGGGAAAAAGAAAGTTTTAAAATATCTTAAAAATTCAATCCAACCATCTGTAATATCTGTCTTTTGTCCATCAATAGAAACGGTAAAAGTTAAAACACGTTCACCTATAAACGCTAAAACTGACGTTTTTTATTATATATTTGGAAACAGTGAAAAAAATAAAGTTTATATTGAAAACAGGGTAAAAATAAAAGTTGATAGGGATATTAAAAATATAAAAATAAACATATTTCAGTATCCTACCCAGAAGAGATATTTTTATGAAGATGTAAGGTATATAAGAGCAGCAGCACCACCAATGAGTAAAAGAGTTTCTAGAAGTTATACAGAAAAAGCTTCAGTATTCTTTTACAGCATAAATAACGTATCGTTAAAGAGAAATCTGACTAAAAATATTCTTATATCTAAGAAAAATTTATCTGCTGAATTTGAAATTAAAATTGATGGACGTATAGGAAGTATCCCGTTTTTAATTGCTACTATAAAACCTGACAGAATGTATCCACCTGCAAAGGCATACTTTTATATTGATGGAATATTTTTAAAAACAGATTATATAAATACTTTACAGAGGGGAGAAAATAATAAAGTTATATTTGGAGAAGACAAATTATTTAAAGTTTATAAAGAAAAGGTTAAAGACATTACCGTAAAGTTCTCAAAAACTCATGTTAAGAGATATGTAAAGTGGAGATATACATTAAAAAATAAGCATAACAGAAAAATAAAAGTTTTACTTACGGATTACATACCTGTTTCAAATTCCTATCAAAGAAAAATAGAACCTGTAAGTAGCTTAATGTGGAAAAAATACGACAAAGTTAGTGGTAAACTTGAATGGGAGTTTTATATACAACCTAATAAGACATATATATTAGAGTATGGATATAAAGAGTTAAAACCTATAGAAAAGAAAAAAGGTGAGGATTAAATATTCTGTATATTTTCCTCTAAAGAAATATCTTTTAGCCATTCTTTATTTTTTAAATACCATTCAACAGTCCTTTTAAGACCTTCCTCTAAATCTATCTCAGGTTGCCAATCTAACAATTTTTTAGCTTTAGATATATCAGCCCAAGTTTCCTTCATATCAGCCTTGTTTGGTGGTAGATAATTTATATTAGCCTTTTTACCTAATAACTTTTCTAGCTTTTCTATTATCTGTTTTAAGGATATTGGATTTTTTCCACCACCTAGATTTATTATTTCATAACCTAAAGGTTTCATTGCCTTTATACTTCCTTTAGCTATATCATCAACGTATGTAAAATCTCTCGCCTGTGTTCCATCTCCGAATATTTTTATAGGTTTGCCCTCATCTATCCATTTTATAAATCTAAATATACTCATATCAGGCCTACCTGCAGGACCATAAACGGTAAAATACCTAACAACTGATATATCTAAACCATAAAGATGGTGATATGTATAAGCCATTACTTCAGCAGACTTTTTAGATGCGGCATAGGGAGATATAGGTGTGTTTACAGGTAAATCTTCCTTAAATGGCATAGGTAAACCTGCATATAGGGAAGATGTGGAAGCTAAAACCATCTTTTTTATACCTTTTTCCTTCATCAACTCTAAAAGATTAAGTGTTCCCTGTGCATTTGTTTGCAAATAGACATGTGGATTAATTAATGAATATCTCACCCCTGCTCTTGCTGCTAAATTTAAAATAGCGTCAAATCTGTATATATCAAATAAAACTTTTAACGCCTCAAAATTTTCTATATCTAATTTAAAAAATTTAAAATTTTCAAAATTTTGTAATTGTTTAACTCTCCATTCCTTTAATCTAACATCATAATAATTGTTTAAATTATCTACCCCTATAACTTTATAACCTTCTTTTAACAAAAACTCAGCAGTTTTCCAGCCTATAAAACCTGCGACCCCAGTTAATAAAATCGTTTTATTACTCAAATAAAAAACCTCCATTTTTTTAAGCTATTGAGATTTTATTCCATAATAGAGTAGAAGACAAATTTAGATGATTTAATAACTACCATAGATTTAATTAAAATCCTTCATTTTAGCCTAGAACAGATTAACTAAATTTAATTTCTGAATTAGCTTTAAATTAGCTAATTTAAAAACTCTCCAACTAATAAAAAGAATTTAAAGAAAAAAAGCCATAAGGCTTATTATTTTCTTTTTGCTTCGTCTGTTTCTAAAGAAGCTTTTTTTATCTCAAGTGGTGATACTTTCACAAAGTTTAGTTTTTCATCTTCCCAGTTTTCAAGTATCTTTTTAGCTATCTCACTATTCGTATAAGCACTATGTTTCACCAGTAATTTTTCTATTTCTTTATAATCTTCGTCGTCCATTTCATCAATAAATACGTAAGAAGTATTAATCTTTCTCTCTACCTCTTCGTTTGGGTCGTATATGTATGCAACCCCGCCAGTCATACCAGCTCCAAAGTTTATTCCTATCTTACCTAAGATTAAGACCAGTCCGTTTGTCATATACTCACAGCCGTGGTCTCCCACACCTTCAACAACAGCGGTCGCTCCAGAGTTTCTAACTGCAAATCTCTCACCTGCAATTCCGGAAGCGAATAACTGACCACCTGTAGCACCATATAAGCAAGTATTACCCATTATCACATTTTCCCAAGATTTTCCTTTAAACTCTTTAGGTGGTTTTATAACTATCAATCCACCTGTCATTCCCTTTCCTACATAATCGTTAGCATCACCTGTAAGTATTAGGTTTAAACCGGGAACACAGAAAGCACCGAAAGACTGGCCTGCAGTACCTCTAAAGTTTAACTCTATTTTTGAAAGTCTTAATCCTTTATCACCGTACCTTTTAACTATTTCATGGGCAACTCTTGCACCTACAGTTCTGTATGTATTTCTTATCACATAAAAACCTGCATAATTTTCTTGCTTTTCAATGTATGGTAATGCGTCTTTTAATATTTCCTCATCAAAAGGTTTTGTAGGTGGGTCATTTCTATCTTGAATAGATTTTTTAGGCTTTCTGTTTGTAGGGTCAGGGTCTTTTAGTATACTGTCCAGCTTTACATATTTAGCTTTGTAGTGGTCTGTCGGTATGTTAGGTTTAAGTAAATCTACCCTTCCTACAATATCATCTAGATGTTTGTATCCCATATCAGCAAGCCATCTTCTAACATCTTGGGCTAAGAACATAAGATATTTGATTACATGTTCA
>CAZEUK010000126.1:0-4281 GCA_964514535.1 uncultured Aquificales bacterium | reverse complement strand
TATTTGTAGATGGAAATGTTATTTTAGACTATTTTCTTAAAGATAGACCATTTAGTAAATATTCAGAAAAAGCTATTGATTATCTTGTGGAGAATGATGTTTTTCTTCTGACTAGCTGTGATTTGATAACAACTGTTTATTATGTTTTAAGTAAAAAAGATAAAACACAAGCTCTTTACAATATTAAAGATGCAACCGAATTTTTTTATATCATTCCCTTCTCAAATTTTGAAACAAAAAAAGCTATAGAATTAATGGAAAAAGATAAAAATTTTAAAGACTTAGAAGATACATTACAATATGTTTTAGCCAAAGAGAATGAATGTGATTTAATTTTATCTAATGACAATAGTTTTTATTCTCCAGATATAAAAATAATTAGTACAAAAGAGTTTTTAGATAAAATGGAATAAATATTGTATTAACTTAAACCAACATAATTTTGTAGTTTTTCGGTTTTATCCAGCTATCAATTTAATTAATACCAAATTTAAGTTGCTAAAATTAAACACTATTTTTTCTTTAATCTATTTTATGCTAAAAGTTATTAAATTTACTTGAGTAAATAGAAAAATTCTATAAGGATTAAATCCTTAAAGGATAAATTAAAATCTGTAGTCAACAATTTTCCTATTTGTCCCCTTTATCCAAGTATAAAATCAAGCCAAATATTATAACTGTGAAAATTACCATTCCTATAATTATTATTGGAAACCATTTACCCGGATCCAATTTCTATCCTCTTTAAAATATATAGTCTTATAAAGAAAATATTAAAACAATGATAGATTTTTAACAAGAAGAAAAAGCAAAAAGGAGATGGGAGAAGTATATTTAAGGAGCTATACCGTTATCTTGCCAATATTTATATATCTTTTCCTTTAACTCTTTAGGTAATGGTACATAATCAAGTTTTTCCGCTATACTATCCCCGTTTTCAAATGCCCATTTATAGAATGAGTTAACGAGCTTGTTAGAGTTAGTTTTTTCCCTAGCCAATAAAATAAACGAAGCTCCAGCTATTGGCCAAGCCTTTTCTCCGGGAGCGTTAACCATCCAAAGGTAAAAATGTTTTTTAGGGTCAAAATCTGCTGTAGCCCCTGCATTTTTAAAAGTCTCAATAGAAGGTTCTACAAAATTACCAGCCTGATTTTTTAGTTTTGTATAAGCTAAATTATTTTGTTTAGCATAAGCAAACTCAACATAACCTATAGAATAATTAGTCTTTTTAACATAGTTAGCCACCCCTTCATTACCCTTTCCACCTATGCCGACAGGCCATTTAACAGCTTTTCCAGCTCCTACATTTTCCTTCCATTCTGGGCATACTTCTGCCAAATAAGTTGTAAATATAGCTGTAGTTCCTGACCCATCAGACCTGTGAACAACTGTAATTTTTTCATGAGGTAGATTTATATCAGAGTTTAATGCCTTTAAAGATGCATTATCCCAATACTTAATCTTACCTAGATAAATATTACATAGAGTTTGCCCATCCAGTTTTAATTGACCTGCTTTAACATTTGGTATATTAACAACAGGCACAACTCCACCAATTATAGCTGGATACTGATAGAGTTTATACTCGTCTAACTTTTCAGGTGTTAAAGGTGCATCTGACGCACCAAAATCTACAGTTCTATTTTTTATCTGTCTAACACCACCACCTGAACCTATAGATTGGTAATTTAATCTTATTCCTGTCTGTTTATAATACTCACTTGCCCAAGCTGAGTAAACAGGATATGGAAATGTAGCCCCTGCACCGTTAATAACCTTTTTCTTAGCTACTTCTTCCTTTTTCTCAGTATTAGAACCATTCTTATTTGAAGATTGTTGTTTACTCTCACAGGATACTAGACCTAAAGATATTGTAGATAGTACCAAAGCACCTATTAAGACCTTTCTTACCATTTTAGCCCCCATTTAAACACTAACTTAATTTAATTTTAGTTTCTTTATCTTTAAAAAATTTAAAATTTTTGTTAAGAAAATTTAATTTTTCGTACGGTGAGAACTGTTTTGGCAATTTTTCTAAACAATAGAACAGATTAAAATGTTTAAAACTAAATCCAAAGTATTATAATTAATTAAAAAGTTCTTTTAGGAGAAAAAATATGGCTTTTCAAAAAATTTTGGTAGGTTATGATGGTTCAGAAAGTAGTAAAAAGGCTTTAAATAAAGCTATAGAGTTGGCTAAGCTATCCGGCGGAGAGATACATCTAGTCGGTGTAGTTAGACCTTTTGAGTTCGCCGCTATTGATTTTATCCTTCCTGAAGAAATAGAGGAGTATGAAAAGGAAGAACTATCCAAGGAAGAAAAATATTTGAAGGAAGCTATACAGTTATTAGAAAAAGAGGGAATAAATGCCACATACAAAGTTTTGGAAGGTGAGCCTGCAGAGGAATTAATGGATTATGCAGACCAAAACGGATGTGATTTAATTGTTGTCGGTCATAGAGGAGTAGGTGGATTTAAAAGACTTTTATTAGGTTCAACGGCTTTTAATCTAGTTAAATATGCAAATGAGCCTGTTTTGGTGGTTAAATAGATAATCGTTTTAATAAAATTTTTGGATTAACAACTCGGATTTAAGGTTAAGCGTATGGAGAAAAAGTTTGAAAGTGTTAACGGTGATAAACAGGGAAAAGTTGAAATATCTATAGTTATCCCTATCTACAATGAAGAGGAAAATTTACCTATCCTTTATGAAAAGTTAAAATCTGTTTTAGATAGACTAGGAAAAAGCTATGAAATAATATTTGTTAATGACGGTAGTACTGACAGGTCTTGGGAAATAATAAAGGATTTGGCTACAAAGGATAAACATGTTGTAGGAGTAAACTTTAGAAAAAATTTTGGTCAAACTGCGGCTATGTCTGCAGGTTTTGATATAGCTAGAGGAGATGTAATAATCACTATGGACGGAGATTTACAGAACGACCCTGAGGATATTCCTAAACTTTTAGAGGTTTTAAATCAAGGATACGATATAGTAAGCGGTTGGAGAAAGGATAGGAAAGATAACTTTATAACGAGGACTTTACCTTCTAGAATTGCAAACTGGTTAATATCTAAAACAACAGGAGTTCATTTACACGATTACGGTTGCTCTTTAAAAGCCTACAGGTCAGAGGTAGCTAAAAGGTTGGATAACTACGGGGAAATGCATAGATTTTTACCTGCATTGGCGAAATCTGTCGGTGCAAAGATTACAGAAATACCTGTTAAACATCATCCTAGGATTTACGGTAAATCTAAGTACGGAATATCAAGGACTTTTAAGGTTATACTAGATTTATTCCTAGTAAAATTCTTACTGGATTATAGAACAAAACCTTTAAGGGTTTTCGGTGGAGTAGGATTAATACTATTTCTAATAGGATTTTTCAGTTTACTTTATTTAATCTTTATAAAGATATTCTTAGGAGAGGATATAGGACAAAGACCTTTATTAATATTTGGGACATTACTTGTTTTATCAGGAATTCAATTAATATCTACAGGTATAGTGGCAGAGTTGATAACTAGAACATACTATGAAGCCCAAGAGAAAAAGCCATACATAATTAAAGAGATTATATCTGATGGTAAGCTTTCAGATAAAGAAAAAGAGTTATTTAATAGAAATAATTAATTTATTACTACTACCTACTTTAGCAGGTTTTTTCATTGCCATTTCCTTTCCAAAATTTTTCCTTCCCTTTTCCTTTGTTATAGGTTTTTCCTTACTGTTTAACTCTTTACTAAGGGACATTTTAATTAAACATCTCATTTTCTCCTTTATAACAGGTCTGTCTTTTAGCCTTGTAGCTTTCAACTGGTTAACATACTCAATGGTGGTTTATTTAGATGTGAATAGCTTAACTGCTGTTCTCCTTCTAATCGGTTTTTCTATAGTATTCTCCTTATACCAATTCGTTCTTTTTTCCTTTGTATCCTATAAACTTAAAACATACTTAGGGTTTGGTGGATTACTTATAACTCCTTTCGTATGGGTATTAATAGAGTTAGGAAGAGAGTTTTTTCCTTTTGATGGTTTCCCTTGGAATTTGCTTGGATATACACTTACACCTATAAATGAGATAGCACAGATAACATCACTAGGCGGTGTATATATTTTATCTCTATTGGCTATATATATATCCTTATCAATCTTTTTAATATTCAAATTTAGAGAAAAAAAATCTTTATATGTATTCTTCATAATATTTTTTGTGTTTATGGCCAGCTATATTTATGGATTAAACCGTATAAAAAGTTATAAAGATGAAGGAATA
>CAZEUK010000125.1:0-4305 GCA_964514535.1 uncultured Aquificales bacterium | reverse complement strand
CCTTTCAAACTCTCTTATAGCTTCAATTAGAGACTTTACAGATTGCTCATTAAACAAAATTCCTGTCTTTTTATTTATTATTATTTCCGAAGCTCCTCCTTCGTTATAGGCTATTACTGGAGTCCCACATGCCTGCGCCTCTACTAAAACTATCCCAAAATCTTCCTCTCCAGCAAATAAAAATGCTTTTGCCCTTTGTAAATAATCTTTCACTACACTAAATTTTTGGTAACCAAGGAATTCTATATTTTTTGTAGCTACTTTTTTTAATTTTTTCATGTCCGGACCATCTCCAATTACCACTAATTTTTTATCAGGCATTTTAGAAAAAGCTCTAACTAAAATATCAACCCTTTTATATGGGACAAGACGGGATACAGTTAGATAAAAGTTTTCTTTTTTCTCAAATAATTGAAACTTCTCAATATCTACAGGTGGATATATAACAGTAGAACTGCGGTTATAGATTTTCTTTATTCTTCTAGAGATATAATTAGATATAGCTATAAATTCATCTACCCTATTTACCGTTGATATATCCCATATTCGCATGTAATGAAGGAAAAATTTGGCAAAAAAACCTTTAATACCCTTATCTAAATTACTTTCTTTTAAGTATTGGTGGTATAAATCCCATGCATAGCGTATTGGGGTATAACAGTAAGATATATGAATTTGTTTAGAGTTTGTTAATACTCCCTTCGCAACTGCATGAGATGAAGAGATAATAAGGTCATATTTAGATAAGTCAAACTGTTCTATAGCAAATGGGAAAATAGGTAAAAGGTTTCTATAAATTTTATCTATACGAGGAAATTTCTGAAGAAAAGAAGAATAAACTTTACTTGAATCTATGGACAATTCTTCTAGACTCTCCTTCTTGTAAAACAAGGTAAATATATCGGCAGAAGGAAAGATAGAAAGAATTTCCTTTAATGTTTTTTCAGAACCTCCTATATCTACAATCCAGTCATGTATAACAGCAACTTTCAAAGTATTAAACCATTTTTGACTCTTTTTAAATCAGCTTCCATCATTATCTCAACAAGTTTGTCAAACTTAGTTTTAGGTTCCCAACCTAGCTTTTCTTTAGCTTTACTGTAATCTCCGATTAGAATATCTACCTCTGCAGGTCTATAAAACTCAGGTGATACTTCAACTATTATTTTACCTGTGTTTTTATCTATACCTCTTGTATTGACACCCTCTCCTTCCCATTCAATTTTAAAACCTGCTATCTCTGCTGCCCTTTCTACAAATTCTCTAACCGTGTGAGTTTCTCCTGTTGCTAATACATAATCATCCGGTTCTTCCTGTTGTAACATTAACCACATACCCTCAACATACTCTTTGGCATATCCCCAGTCCCTTTTAGCATCCAAATTACCTAAAACTAATTTGTCTTGTAAACCATATTTAATCCTTGCCAATGAATAAGTTATCTTTCTAGTAACAAATTCAACCCCGCGTAAAGGACTATTGTGGATTTTACACAGATTTACTCCTGTTGCAAAAGTTCCAGATTTTGTTTGAATATCAAAAAACCAACCATCTTCTGTTTCTGTTTCTAAAATTTTAATAACTTCGTTTAAAGTTTTTTGCAGATGTTTACCTTTGTTCGTCTCTTCTGGAGACCTAAATTGAACGTAATAGTATCTTCTTTTATTTCTGTAATCAATTTGAACTTTAGGAATTTGATTGGAGAAAGATTTAAAAATATATATTAATCCTAAACATAATGTGGCAGATGACGTTGTAAATCCCTTATATTCATATTTTTCACTACCTGTTTTTCTACCATCTGCTTCATAATAACCATCAAAGAATGCTTTTTTCACCTCCTTAGTAGCGTTTAGTATAAACGCTGGAACTTTTTTTTCTTTGGAGTGCCTTGTATAAATTTCTTTTCTTAACCATTTACCAAAATTTGAATCATTCCTTATATCTAAATACCAAACATCTTTTTTAGAAGTTTCAAAGCCTCCCGGACCATTTGTATATATTCTATAACTCCAACCAAACTTGGTCGTTAGCAGCTTTGCTATGTTTTCTATTTTCTCCTTATTACTTCCTATGAGTCTTATTTTCCCACTTTCAGATATGTATCCATCACCTATCAAATAACCTAAAAATTTGGCAAAATCTAAATCACAGTTTAGTATTCCATTCTCTTCAGGAAACTTTACCTTAAATAATTTATCACCAATTTTTATATTCTGTGCTTCTACTTCTTTATTATTCTCATCAAAAATTACATGTTCAAATGTAGTTTCTAAAACTGCTTCTCTTGTTTGTATAAGTTTTAACTTCTTTGTGTTGTCTTTATAACATGTTCCTTTTATTATTTCAGTCCAATTTTCTCCGTTCCATACTAAGGAACCTTCATATTCTTTTAAGATACCCCTATATTTACTTCCTTCACTTTTAAACAGATCTTCTATTGGTAATATATCCACCAATCCATCTTTTTTTATTATTATCGGTGAGTTTTTCGGAATGGACTCATGATTGAACAGGATTCCACTACAAGCAAAGAGATTAAAGGATTCCCTGTAATTGACCGTTATCCAATGTCCAAATAATTTAGCTACACCGTAAGGACTTCTCGGATAGAATGGAGTTTTTTCATTTTGTGGTATCTCCTGAACCTTGCCAAACATTTCACTTGTTGAAGCTTGATAGAATTTAGTATCTGGTTTTAAAGTTCTTATAGCCTCTAAAATTCTTAAAACTCCAACTGCATCTATTTCTGTTGTTAAAAACGGTTTTTCAAAAGAAACTCCAACAAAACTCTGGGCTGCCAAGTTATAAATTTCATCTGGTTTAATTTTATCTATAGTCCTCATTATATTTGTAAGTTCTAACAAATCCATATAAACAATTTTTACATCTTTCTCTATTCCTAATTCTTTTAACCTCCAATTACTTGAATCCCCACTCCTTCTATCAGCTCCCCAAACCTCATAACCTTTTTCTAATAGAAACTTTGCTAGATATGCAGCATCTTGACCTCTTATTCCTGTTATCAAAGCCCTTTTTGCCATTTAATTTATTTCTCCTCTTTCATTTTTAGTATTAAAACAACAAAGAAATATTTAAGAAAAAAATGTATAATTTTTCAAATAGTTAAACTTAAAGGAGAGAAGCTAATGGCTAAGATAACAATTGATGGTAAGGAGTACGAATTAGAAAATTTACCTAAAGAGGCTATTGATTTAATTAATTCGATTAATTTTGTAGATAGTGAAATAGAAAAACTTTCAAATCAAGTAAAGATATATCAAGTTGCAAGGACATTATACGCAAACAAATTAAAAGAAATTTTAGACAATCTTTCAAATTTATCAGATGATAAAATAAAATTTTCTTAATCTTTCGTTTTTTCTTTTGTTTTAAATAATCTTATGAAAATTAATTTTAGTTTATTAATAGAACTATCAAAAAGGGATTTTTTAGAGAGATACGCAGGCTCTGTTTTTGGGCTTTGGTGGTCATTTATATGGCCGCTTATAAATATCTTGATATACACTCTTATTTTCTCTAAAGTTATGTCTGCTAAAATTCCAGGTATTCCATCTACATACAGCTATGGGTTATATCTAGCTTCAGGAATTATTCCATGGATGGCATTTTCTAATACCGTAAGTAGATCAGCGAATATTTTTATAGAAAAGAAACATATAATCACTAAAATACCTGTCCAGCTTCCAATTTTTCCTTTATCTGTAGCTATTTCTGAAAGTATAACTTTTTTCATAGGATTTTTCATATTAATTTTGTTCTTAATAATTTTTAATCTAAAACCAACAATTTATTTTCTTATTATTCCAATAACTTATGCGTTTCAACAACTGTTGGCAGTAGCTTTGGGACTAATATTTGCTACTCTAAATGTTTTTATAAGAGATATAAAAGAAATTGTAAATATACTTTTGCAAATATGGTTTTGGTTCACTCCAATCGTATATACCAAAGATATACTTCCTAATACTGTAATGAGTTTAGTTGAAATTAATCCAATTTATGCTTTTATTCAGGTTTACCAAAATTCTCTAATATTACATAAAGAGATTAATTTTAAAATTTTAATATTATACTCACTCGTATCTATATTAATTGCAGTTTTGTCTTATAATCTTTATAAAAAGTTGGCAAAAGATGTAAAAGATTTTCTTTAAGAAATCTTTAATACGAATTAACTAAATTGTTATCCTTATTTTAGTTAACTTTTAGTGTTTACAATAGTTTGTTTATTGTTTCAATCTGAATATTCTCCCAACAAGAAATATACAGAATCTTCAGACC
>CAZEUK010000124.1:0-4320 GCA_964514535.1 uncultured Aquificales bacterium | reverse complement strand
CTATTTCCAACTGAAGGAACAGACACAACTTTATCTTTAAAAGTTGGTTTAGGAAGTAGAGGTTTTTATAAATACAGTTTTTCCTACTCTTTAGCTTTACCGGACAAACTGTTTAAAACAGATTGGATTTTTAATTTTAAGTTTAGATATGGAGAGATAATTAAAAACGGAGATAAAATACCGTTAGACGAGTTATTCTTTGTAGGTGGTGATTTTACAATAAGAGGTTTTGATTACGGTATGGCAGGTTCTTACGACAGTAATCTAGACCCTATAGGAAATAAGAAGGAGATAATAATAAATTATCAATTAAATCATCCTATAACTGACTTTTTATGGGGATATGTATTCTTAGACCAAGGAAAAGGATTTGACAGTGGAAATCCTTTCAGTGATATGTATTACTCTGTAGGTGGCGGAATTAAGATAATTACTCCTATCGCACCTATAGATATTTACTATGGACAGGTTCAAAACCCACCTGACGGTGTAAGTGATAGTAGATTAGGATTTATATTAGGGACATTCTTCTAATGTTAAAGGTAGGTCTAACCGGTTCTATAGGTACAGGGAAATCAACTGTTTTAAAACTGTTTAACCAGCTGGGAGCTTATACAGTTGATGTGGATAAAATTGTCCATCAGTTGTATAAAAGGGGAGATATACAGGAAAAGGTAAAGAAAGAGTTTGGAGATGTTTTTAATGAAGATGGCAGTTTGAATAGAAAAGAAGTAGCTAAAATTATTTTTAATAATCCTGAAAAGAGAAAAGTTTTAGAGGATATAATACATCCAGAAGTTAGAAAGGAAGTAAAAAGATTTATACAAAATATAGAGAAAAAAAATAAAAATGCTATCGTTATAGTTGAAGTTCCTTTACTGATAGAAACAGGTCAGTATAAAGAGTATGATAAAGTTATCGTTGTTTACAGTCCTAAGAATTTACAGTTCAAGAGATTACTAAATAAAGGCTATTCTAGAGAAGAGGCTTTAAAAAGAATAAACTCACAGATGAATATAGAGGAAAAATTAAAGTTTGCTGATTTTATAATAAAAAACATTTCATCACTTGAAGATTTAAAAAAACAGGTAAAAGAAGTATTTAACCAGTTGAAGAGGATAAATGATGAAAAAAGTTAGATTGGCTTTAGCACAGATTAACTCTACCGTAGGAGATTTGGAAGGTAATACTAAAAAAATTATTGAGTATATAGAGAAGGCTAAAAAGTATGATTGTGATATTGTGGCCTTTCCAGAGTTAGCCATTACAGGTTATCCACCTGAAGACTTACTTTTCAAAGAAAAATTTATTGAGAAAAATTTAGAAAAACTTAAAGAGATTGCAAAATATACAGACAATATTATAGCTATAGTCGGCTTTGTTGATAAGGAAGAAGATATTTACAACGGAGCTGGAATACTTTACAACGGTAAAGTCGTAGCCAAGTATCATAAACATTATTTACCTAACTATGGTGTATTTGATGAAGTTAGATACTTCCAGAAGGGAAATAAAATAGTTCTTTTAAATATAGAGAATTATAAAATTGGTATATCAATATGTGAGGATATTTGGTATCCTGAAAATCCTTTAAATGTTCAAGCGATAGAAGGAGCAGAGTTAATAATTAATATCAACGCATCTCCATTCAGTATAAACAAAGTCAGATTTAGGGAAGAGTTATTAAAAGTAAGGGCTAAAGACAATTTGGTAGCTATAGGGTATGTAAATCTAGTAGGTGGCCAAGATGAGCTTGTTTTTGATGGAAATAGTCTAATTGTAGACCCTGACGGAAATACCCTTGCTAAAGGTTTAGACTTTGAAGAAGACTTAATAATCGCAGATATAGATTTAAATAAAATCTTCAGAAAACAGCTAAAAGACAACAGATTAAGAATTTTAAGACAGAATTATAAAAGGGATTTAGAGAAAGTAGAGGAGATTAAATTAGATTACAAGTTTAAAGAGAGTAATAAAAATGTTGAGCAAAAAATTGTTTTAGATAAAAAAGAAGTTGAGTATATATACAAAGCTTTAGTTTTAGGAGTTAGGGATTATATAAGAAAAAACAGGTTTGAAAAGGTTGTTATAGGTTTAAGTGGTGGTATAGACAGTTCTTTAACTGCCACAATAGCAGTTGATGCTTTAGGAAAAGATAATGTAAAAGGTGTTTTACTACCTTCACAGTACACATCAAAGGAGAGTATAGAGGATGCTGTAGAGCTTGCTAAAAATTTAGGTATTGAGTTTTTTGAGTTTAATATCAAAGATATATACTACAAATACACAGATATACTGGGAGATTTAATAGGTAGGGAAATAGAAGGTAAAAATACCACTCTAGAAAATCTACAGGCTAGAATAAGAGGCAATATTTTAATGGCTTTATCTAATAAGTTTGGATGGATAGTTTTAGCCACAGGTAATAAGTCAGAGATGAGCGTTGGATACGCTACCCTTTACGGAGATATGGTGGGAGGCTTTGCAGTGTTAAAAGATGTATTAAAAACAAAAGTTTACCAATTGGCAGAGTATAGAAATAGTATATCTAAAGTTATACCTGACAGGGTTTTAGTTAAACCACCTTCCGCTGAGCTAAGACCTAATCAAAAAGATGAAGATGAATTACTACCATATCATATATTAGATGAGATAATAAAACTTTATGTAGAGGAAGATATGCCAGCAGAAGATATTGTAAAGTTAGGTTTTCCAGAGAAAGACGTTAAAAGAATTATATCTTTAATAGATGCTAACGAGTATAAGAGAAGACAAGCACCTATAGGTATAAAGATAACAGAAAGGGCTTTCGGTAAGGATAGAAGAATGCCTATCACAAATAGATTTAGAGATAGTTAAATAGAGAAATAGTTAAATATATTGTTAACATTAGTTAATCTTTTACTTTAATTCTCTTTTCTTTTCCTTTAAACTCCAGTATATACCGTCAAAAATATCTGATAACTCATTTGAAAAACTTTCAGCTTTATCGTCTATATAATTACTAGGATAGATTATATCCCATAGATAAGGATTAGTTGCTACAACTCCAACTCCATCTCCTAAATTGTATATAACAACATTTACTATAGCTAAAAGTGTAGCCTGAGGGCTTACAGCAGATACTTCATCAAGATACTTCTCATTTACCATTTGGATAACATAAAAATCCCTTTCCTTTCTAACTTCTAAAATTTTTAAATTGTTCTTAGATGCGGAGATTTTTAACTCGTTTAAATATTCTGCAGGAGTTAAATTAGGATAGGCTTTCTCTATTAAGACTGAGCTTTTTACTGTCCTTACAGCTAAACCGTAAACAAATATATACAAAAATATCAGTGTGGAAAATATACCTATTGCTGTAATAATAAAAAACGGCTTATTTTTTATCATTTTCAGATTTTGCTTTTTCCCTTTCTTCGTTATAGCTAGCCTTTACAGCTAAAGCCCATATAAGGGCAACAGTTAAAACCATAAAAGAGAAGAAAATTATACCTATCAGTTCCCACCAATTATTTTCCATTTTAAAAACTCTTTAGTTTTTCTGAAATTTTAAACTATATTATAAACGATTTTTTTTAATTAAACTGTTTTATGGTAAATGATTATTAACTAAATCTAAAGTACATCCTAAATTACATAAGTGCAGGGATTATTAATCTGTTAATTCAAGCCGACGTTTTTTACTTTTAATTTGTATATCAGCCGATTAATCTGTTAACTAAATTTAATTTCTTAATTATTAAAAGGTAATTATATATCTATAGAAATTTTCTATTAGACAAAATATAAAAGTATATTTAGGATAATTCCTATAAAAAATCAGTAAAGGAGAATAGATTTTGGATATTCAAAAGATACTACCGGGTTTGGCAGTTGCAGTTGCAGTTGCAGTTATAGCAACTTTTACTGCTTCATTAGACTTTGTAAAAAACACTGTAAACTTTTCACCATTAATTTTGGCTATCCTTATAGGAGTTGTTATTGGTAATATTGTTAAATTTCCAGACAGTTTTAAACCGGGAATAACTTTTGCGTTAAAAAAAGTTTTAAGAATAGCTATTGTTTTTTTAGGATTTAGATTAACATTCCAAAATATTATGGAAGTAGGCTTAGAAGGATTAATAATAGACACAATTATGCTCTTAGGTACATTTTTCATCGGTGTTTATACATCCACAAAAATATTTAAGTTAGAACCTTCTATGGGATACTTACTTGCTTCAGGTAGTTCAATATGTGGTGCTTCTGCAGTTTTAGCCACATCTGCGGTGGTAAAATCTGAACTACACCATACAGCAATGGCTGTTGCTACAGTCA
>CAZEUK010000123.1:0-4422 GCA_964514535.1 uncultured Aquificales bacterium | reverse complement strand
AAGCTTTTTAAGAAAAAAGCTCTAAGCGTTCAACAGAATGAAAATGTTTATTTTAAACAAATAAAAAAAGGTAAAAGATTTAATGTCTGTAATTCTTAAAAAACTACCGTTATTCAGAGTTATAATATTAAATTGTTAATAAATTTTATCTGTAGAGGTTTTAGAGATAAAAAAGGGATTAGTATTAATATTATCTCTTTCATTGATTAAAAGTAGCATTTGTCAAGAGTTAAGTAAAAACTTTCTTTTAGGTTCTCAAACTAGCTTTAAGCCTATAATTAGATTTAATAAAAATAGTTATTTAAAAGTAGGATTTTTTATTCAGCCGACATATGAAATTGTAAAAATTAAAAATAGGAATACAAAAAGACAGATAGATTACTTTACAGATTTATACTCAAGAAGAGATAGGTTTAATATAAAGTTAAGATTTAATGAGAATATAGGTTTTATAACAGATTTTAGAAACGATAAAATAGATTACAGAGATAAATATACAAACAGAGTTAAAGTAGGAAAGGCTTTTATATATATAAAAAAACCTTTTGGAACATCTTTAATAAACTTTAGATTATTTAGAGCAAAGTTAGATATTTCAAGGACAGAAACTATATCTTCTGCAAAAATTATTCATTTTGACAGACCTTACATAGCCGATGCGTCTGCTCAATTTTTATCATATTTGAGATTTGGAGAAAATTTTCAAATATACGGAAATTGGAAGTATAAAATTAAATATCAGATAGCTATAGGGAAAGGTCTTCCTAGTAAAAGTTTTAAAGATGCTAAAGGAAAGGTTTTAGAAGATGTAGGAGGAGCTATTAAAAATAAAGGTCTGGTTTACGGTGGAAAAATTATATTTTCTCCAATTGATGGATGGGAAGAAAAAATTAAAACTGAAACATATTTTGGGAGAGGAAAACATTTAGAGTTTGGTATTGGTTTTTGGCAACTCCCTAATATAAAGTATATAGATAATGCAGGTTTACATAAGATAGATAGAAAACTTTTAAATTTAGAATTTTCTTTCCATTATCACAATTTATTTTTGCAAACTGAATACTTTAAATTTAATGGATTTGAAAAAGATTTTAAGGATAGATATTTCCAAGTAGGCAGTTCTGATGGATGGTACACTAAAGGGGAGTATATATTTCCAAATTTTTACTATTTAGCCCCTTTTTTCAGTTATGAAGAATGGAATAGATATAAGGAAGAAGGTGGATATAAACTAAAGTCCTATATAATTGGCTTAAACTGGTATTTGAAAGGTAATAATTTAAAGTTAGGATTTGCTTTTCAAGATGATAAATTTGGTGTTTACTTAGGAAATAAAGAACAGAAGAGATTTAAATTTACTTTTCAGATGTTTTTCTAAAAAATAAAGCGGGCTAAAAGCCCGAAAAGATTTTCATATTTATTCTGGCCTTTTAACGTCGTAAAGTATATCGTCCCAAGGATGTCTGTATAATGGCATATCAAGTCTTTTCTCGTCTAAGTAGTGTCCTATGAAACCTATTGTTCTTCCTAATACGAAAAATGCGTTAAATGCACCTGCATTTATTAGCTCGTCTATTTCTTTGTCTGTGTATCCTAAAGCCTTAAACATATCCACAAGTAGAACACCGATAGTTCCGTCAACGTTAAGTATTAGATTTTCCTTTTTGGATGTTGTAACTTTTTCAACTTCTAAAGCATAGTCTAACAACTCAGTAGATGGGAAGTTTTCTTTTGCAAAGTTTTTAAGTAATTCAACCCTTTTATCTGGATTTTTAACAGATTTAATTCTGTGTCCAATTCCCGGTATAGGTATCTTCTCAACATTTTTCATATAGTCAACAAATTCGTAAGGGTCCATTCCTTTTTCTTTAGCCATCTTAAAGTATTTTGCTGCTCCGTCTATAGCTCCACCAAATCTTGGTCCTATTGTTAATATTCCCGTTACAATTGAAGACATTAAGTCTTTACCTGCCCTTGCAGTTACCTTTGTATTGTGAGCTCCAGAAACTGCTGGGCCGTGGTCTGCAACTACCTTTATAACCATATCTATAAAGTTCGATGCCCACTCAGGAAATCTTTTCTTAAACCAGAGTAAACCTATAACATCAGCTATTGAGTATCCTTTCTCTACAACTTCAGATATAGGAACTCCACAGTAAGTAGCCTCTTCTCCTCTATCATCAGATATTGTACAGATAAAGTTTGTAGGTTTTCTAACTTTTCCTTCTTTTAATGCCTTAGCGTAATCTTCAGGTATAGGTGGAACTTCAGGTTCTTTGATTTCAGGTATAGCCCCTTTAGCGTGTAATTCTTCATAAACTCCTCTGATTAATTCAGGTAAATCATTAAATGATTTTGGAACGTATGCTCCTGCTTCTTTCAATGCTTGGTTTTTAGCGTCAGCCGTTTCCCTTTCTGCACCTGCCTTTGCACCTGCGTGTCCAAACTGAACCTCTCCGCCGAAGTGTTTAGAGATTGTTCCTATACACCAAGCTATTACAGGTTTAGTTATTTTTCCTTCCTTTATAGCTTCAGCAACTCTGTATTCCAGCTCTCCACCAACTTCACCAAGTAAAACCATCATTTTAACTTGTGGATTTTTCTCAAATCTTAACATATGGTCTAAAAAGTCTGTTCCCGGAAATCTATCACCACCTATAGCTATACCTTCTGCTAGACCGTTAGCATTTCTAGCTATTATGTTTGACAACTCGTTAAATAATCCACCGGACCTTGTTACTAAGCCTACAGAACCGGGTCTGTGTAATTTTGAGTTAATTATGTTTTGGATTGTACCTCCAGTGTTTGCGATTCTGAAAGCTCCGGGAGCAATTCCTCCAACGGTAGCAGGTCCAATTATCCATTTACCTAATTCTTTAGCTTTAGTTCTCATTATTCTAGCAAATCTTTCAGGAATACCTTCCGCAGTTATTGCTATTGTTCTTATATTTGGTAATTCTAATGCTTCCATTGTTACATTGTAGGCAGTTCTAAAAGATGCAAAGTTTAGTAATACATCTGCTTCAGGAAAATCTTTGGAAGCTTCTTCCGTAGATTTATAGATAGGTATCATTATTTCCTTTGTTCCATAGAAAAATTTATCAAATTTTCTTGATTGTGTAGGTGCTACTATAGCAACAATTGAAGGAGTTCTTCCTACAACGTAATCATAATCTAACATTCTTTGAATTGCGTTTCTATTTAAGTTCCAAAATATAGCTTTTGTATCTCTGTCAAATAATAAGTAATCAGGTTTACTCATTTAATTACCTCCCTTTTTCATTTTTAATTAAAGTTTTAAATATAAAAGAAGAGAAAAGATTAAGCCGCTTTACTATCATCATCTATTGCTTTTTTCACTATTTCTGTCATATGTGTTTCAGGTCCGTAAACTTCTATAGGTAATCCTAGCTCTTCAGCCGCCTGTTTAATTCTCTTTAAGCCTATTTCGTAGTTAGGACCTCCCCTTCTAACATAAATTCTAATTCCAACTTCTCTTAGCTTATCAGCATATTCTTTCATAGCATCAATAATTCCATCAAAAGTTTTTGCAACATCTGTAAAGTTAGCTATAGCACCACCTATTATTAGTATTTTCGGTTTTCCTGAAGGATGTTTCTGTCTAGTCATTAAATCAAAAACAGTTTTTACATATTCTCTGGTTTCTGTTCTTGATGGATTACCTGAATACTCTCCGTAGTTAGCCAACTCTTTAACCCATCCTAAATCTGCAACTGTATCAGCATAAACAACAGATGCGCCACCACCTGCAACTAAAGTCCAAATTCTACCTTCCGGATTTAGTATTGTTAATTTTAGGGATGCACCTGATTTCTCATCCATTTCTTTTATATACTTTTCTTCAGGTGTTAAATCTCTACCAAATCCAGCAGGAAATTCTATATCTCCCCACTTTCTACCTGCAACAAATTGGGCAGTATCGTCTAACTTACCAACGAAATCTAATGGATAAATTTTGTTTCCTACCATTACCAATGGATTAATTTCTAAGTATGCAAAATGTAAATCTCTAAAGAGTTTGTATAGTCTGTAAACAAAATCAGCATATTTTTCTTTGTCTTTTATTTCAGCAGGAACATTTTCAGAGATTATTTTTTTAATTTCTTCATCAGAGGCAGTTATTGGAATTCTTACCTCTACAACTTTATCCCAGTTCTCCTCTACATCTATACCACCGAAGGCAGACATATATATAATGTCTTCATCTTCTCCTGTAGTCATTGCAACGTAATACTCTTCCTCAGGCTTATGTGGAACGAAAGGTTCAACTAAAAAGTGTGTTAAATGTCCTTTTACTCCGTTTATTTCAGTTTCTTCACTCATTTTTTGTTTTATCCACTCTTTAGCATCTTCCCATTTCACATCTCCCGGTTTTTCCTTTTTAAATAGGATTAGACCGAG
>CAZEUK010000122.1:0-4445 GCA_964514535.1 uncultured Aquificales bacterium | reverse complement strand
AAAGGTAAAGATTATGTCTTAGCTTTAAGTATCCTTATATCTATAATTTATATAACAAAAAGCTTTTATATTTTGAAACTAATATCTAAAAGCAGTTTAAATCCTATATTTTTTATACTGTTTATAACTCTTTATTTTGGAAGTTTAGTGTATTACTTTTATAAAAAATAAATAAAACTGAAATAAAGGCAAAATGATGAGAATGTTTAAATCAATTCTTTTTCTATTTCTTACAATTATAGTTTTCGCTTTTTCTGAGGAAATAAAAGGCAGATTTTTATCCATTGCTATAGACAAAATAGACCCTATAACAGGTAAGTTGTATACAGAGTATAGATATTACATAAAAACAATAGATAATAAATTGATACTTACGAAATTTAATTCTACTCTTAAGATTTTCCCTAAAGAAAATAAAATGTATTTATTCATAGGTGATTATGAAAATAATTATTTTCTAATAAAAGATTTTAAAGAAATTGATTTGTCAAACAATCAATATGTCCTTCCTTACACAAACAATAAAACTGGAGTTCAGAGAGTTTTAGTCGCAATGTTTAAATATCCTGATGACGATACAGACCCCGGTTTTAATATGAATGATGTTAAGAATTATTTGGAAACTAACACAACATCAACTGAAAACTTTTATAAAGAAAATTCGTATAACTTAGTCCCAGACTTTAATGTTGATTATTTGGAAAATAGGGCTTCAGGGACACCATCTACAACTCCATCCCCTGATACGACAGACGATTGGTTTATTTTGCCAAAAAGCATTAATTACTATGGGGGAGATGCGGAATTATTGTTACAGGACAGTATAAAAGTAATAGATGATAAAGTTGATTTTAACAACTACGACAGGCTTATCTTTGTATATAATAAAATTAATAACGTTAATTGGTGGGGATTAGGAACAACAGGAAAGTGGCAGATTACTACAGGAGACGGGGATGTATATATATCCGTTGTCTGGATAAATGGTAGCAATAATATAAATTCTTTTATATTAGCCCATGAATTAGGCCATAATTTTGAGTTTAAACATTCATCAAGTTATTACTGTTCAACAAACAACTATATACCAAAAAATCTTATAGACCCTCTATATCAAGATTGTTTTAATTACAAGGAGTATGGTGATTTGTCTGATACAATGGGAGATAAATATAAACATTTTTCTACTATTTGGAAATATAGTGCTGGATGGATAACAGGTTCACAGATACTAGATGTAACCAATTCAGGACAATATATATTAACACCTGTTGAAGATGCTACAAAGACAAATAATAAGGCTATAAGAATAGATGTTGGAAAGAATATAAATAATCAACCTGTTTATTACTGGATAGAGTTTAGACAACCTATAGGCAGTTTTGATAATGAAGATAGTGTACAAATAAGATTTTTCGGAAATCCATTTTATTATGGGAATACTGGTGGAATAGATGTTTACAAATATACTACTATCAGATTTGCAAAGGATAGTTATAGCAATTCATTTGTAGATTTGACAGATACTAATCCTACATTTTTAGATACTTACAGAGGAATAAAGATTTATTATTCAGGTAAAGATAGCAACGGTAATGCAATTTTAAATATAACATTTTCTGATTTAAGTTTTTCTAAGAATACAATCTATTTAGATAAAAACAGATATGAAGACAGTGTTATTATAACTAATAAAGGTAATACAGATATTAAATTTGATACTGCTTATCTAACAGGTAGAGATAAAGATAAATTCTCTATAACATCTGATACCTGTTCCAATACAGTTTTATCAACAAATGAAAGTTGTGAAATTGCTGTTATTTCAACTGATGCATCAGGTTTTCATTTTGCTGAGTTAAACATACCTAATAATGATAATTTAAGATACGATGCCGTTGTTAGCCTATTATCTAACAATGTAGGAACTCAAAAACCATCTGATACGGTAAGTCCCGGTGGTGGCGGAGGTGGTGGGTGTTTTATAGCAACTGCCGCATATGGAAGTTATCTAGAACCTGAAGTTAAAGTTTTAAGAGAGTTTAGAGATAAGTATCTATTAACGAATTCTATAGGACGTTTCATTGTAAATGAATATTACACTTACTCACCACCTTTAGCTGAAGTTATAAGGGAACACGAAACATTAAGAATTTTAACAAGAATTTTACTTACTCCGATAATCTATTCTATTAAATATCCCTACATCTCGCTATTGTTAATCGTATTAATTCTTTCGTTAGTTGTGTGGAAAATTAGAAAAAGAATAAAAATCTTAAACTATTAACTGGTGTAAAAAACTTCCTTTAAAACATATTTCTTTTTTTCTGTTTTTATCTCTTTTATTCCTAATCTGTCGTCTAAAACAACTGTAAAATTTTTTCTTATATTTAAGAGTTTAAAAAAAACTTTTCCTTCAATAGTTTGCTCATCTATAAATCTACCTTCATACTCAACCTTTACAAAGTTATGATGAAATGATGCAATAAGTAAAAACAAAGATTTATGGAAAATATTCAAAACAGTTTTTAAAGGAATATAGTCAATCCATTTTATACCTTTTTTATAAGATAAAGGCAATCTGGGAAGGCTTAAAAAGAAATCTTTTAAATACTCATCATTTCCGTCAAGTCTGTAAAAGTAAAATGTTCCGTTAGATTTTCCGAAATAAAGTTTTCCTCTTCCTGAATTAAAGTAAAAAGTTCCATCTAAAGCCATTTCTACCTTTATCTCAAACTCATCTATCTTTTTATTATTTTCATAAACTTCATAAATAAATCTGTTATCTAATGCAAAACTTGTTTTAAGGTCTAAACTTTTATCTACAAACAACGGTTCAACTTTTTGATTTTCTTTAGGTAAATCATTGGAGTAGAAGATGCCTTCAGAGATATAGTTAACAAAACTAAATGGTATTGTGTAAGCTCCTATATAATCGTAAGGTTGTACCTGTATATGTATATGTGGTTGTGGTGAATACCCAGAATTACCACACAAACCTAAAAATGTCCCTATTTCTACCCAATCTCCCTCTCTGACCCTTATTGATTTATAGGCAAAATGGGAAATTTCCACATAAAAGCCCCTTTCATCATAGATAATAACTAAATTGCCCCAGTTATTCTCTTTATCCACCTCACCTATTTGATTATCAGGTAAATCGTTTATTACTTTTACAACTCTACCTCTAATAGGAGATAAGACAGGTTTACGGTAAGCGTAATAATCCTCTAGATATAGCCCTTCATTTCTGTAAGTTTTGCCATCTTTATCTGTAATAACAAAATCATAAGCGTATTTCCAAGCCCCTTTATGTGTCCATTTACCGTCAAAACCCTGCCATACTGTCCATTCTCCAGAAAAAGGAAGGTGTAGAGCCGTATCGTATCCTTTAAATCTGTTTATATTTGTTAGATAGAAATCTAAAGTTTCCTCAGGAGTTTTTCTAATAATCTTTGCTATAAACGGGTAGGAAACTATTCCTAATATATAAACAAATAGTAAAGTTATTAAATTGAAAGGGAGTGTAAAGGCAGGTATTCCGTATAAAGCCCAAAATGTTTTAGTTGCGGACAGTACTATAATTGATGTTAAAACTGCCGATATACTTATCAGGTATGACCTTACGGAAGGAATTAAGAATATACCACCTAAAGCCATAGATATAAGAATAAAGTTAAAATGGCTTGTATCGGAAAACTCTATATTGAATGAACCTGTCAAAACTGCAACGGCTAAACTTCCTATATAGTAGCCTATAACAGACAGTAAAAACAAAATTCTTGAAGATAGAAAAATTATTATAGCAATTATTAAACCTACAAAAGCCTCAGGTAAGAAGAACAAAGCACCTAAAGACTTTAGATAACCTTCAATCCAATTAGGAAAATTTAAATCTATATCTATTATTTTATTATGTGGATAAAGTGATATAACAAAGAGGTTTGAAAAGTTGTAAACTGAAAGATAAACTAGTGAACTTACTATAACGAAAGGTAAACTTAATATTGGTATTTTTAAGTAGTAAGAAAATATACTGTAAAGGGCAAATGATATTATAAATGTAAATATTCCAGCTATTACTAAGAATAAGGAAGTTAAAAAATCTATCTTAAAAAGATAACCTATAGATAGACCAACTAAAAGGGAGTTATAGGTATAAAAACCAGATGATAAAAACTGTTCAGCTAGATTTAAAAATTTTGCAAATAGATATGCAGATATTACAGAGATAATACCACCTAGAGCTAAATTAGGGTTGATAAAGGTTAATATTAATAAAACTAGCCCTATCCTGTAATCTTCTAAAAATATTATCTCAGAATAACTGTTTAATACACCTTTTATATTTTTTATATATTTATCTTTTTTTCTTTCCATTAATTATGTTTTTTACTCTTTTCCTAAGTTATCCAACTTAATTTTAGGTAATTCAAAAATATTTT
>CAZEUK010000121.1:0-4492 GCA_964514535.1 uncultured Aquificales bacterium | reverse complement strand
TACATATAACCCGTAAAGCTCTAGCGGATGATACAATAGGAACTAATGCAACATGTGGTTCAGGGGCATATTTTGGTAATTGTAAAGGTAAACCTGCTCCTGTGATTATTATGTTAGCTCCCCCTTCTATCGCATCTCTTACAACCCTACCGTAATCTGTAATAGCGTAAAGTATGTTAACACCTATTACAGCTTTTTCTCCCCCTGCTATCTCTTTAGCATCTCTTATAATTCTCTGTAAAGCTTCCCTGTTATGTATATACTTACTACCTATAGGTCTTCCATCTTTTAATCTGACATAGTTAGGATGTCTATATCCTGTCCCAACTGCAGATACAACACCTAAACCTCCATGTTTAGAAACATTTCCAGCTAAATTTTCCCAAGATATACCAACACCCATTCCACCTTGTATTATTGGATACTCTATCTCATACTGTCCAATTCTTAAACTTGGTAAAGCCATTTTAATTCTCCTTAATTAATTTCTGGTAATATTTTTTTCGCCTTTAATGTTTTTGATATAGACTGATACAATTGAGGTTCGCCTTGTTTAAAGGCCAACTCTGTTATAACAACTTTATTATTTTTTTTGTCAAAATATCCTTTCGCTATAAATTCTGCGACAAATGAACCTTCTCTTCTCTTATGCTCGTAAGCTAAAACTCCTATAACTCCAATCTCACCTTTTTCATTTATTTTATGTAAAAACTCTATTCCTAAAACTTCCTTTACTGCGAAATAGTAAAGAACATGCTCTTCTATACCTTTTACTACCAATTCTAAAAAATTTATATCATCTTCTGTTATACTTTTTACATCTGTCTTTATTTTCTTTTCCTCTTTTACTGTATTGTTTTCTGCGTTATCTTGATTGTTATCGTTGCTCTGTGGATTAAATTTAATTATTTTTGCCATTTTAAACCTCTTTATTTAATTCCGTAAAATCTTAATTCTTCAAGTAGCTTGTTGATTTCTATCTGTCCCGGTGCAACAGATTTACCTATGTAAGTATATGTTATTATTGAACCAAAGAAATAACCTGCTACCCTAGTTATCTTTCCTAGCTCTCCCATACCGATAGTTATAAGTCTCCTACCTAGCTTTTTATTTTTGTATGATATTGATAATAACTTTGCTACATCGTCTTCAGTATTGACTTTTGTTGATAATTTGAATATATCAGCTCCGTATTTAAAAGATTTATCAATTAATCCTTGTAAAACTTCCTCTGATGGTGTTTTTTCAAAATCATGGAATGAAATAATTATATTTTTTTTACTTTTATTTCCTAATTCTACAACATCACTTAACAGATTATTGGAAGACAACTCTATATCTAAATAATCTATTAAATCTATACATTCTTTATAGATGTTAAATCTGTAATTGTCGTCTATTTCATGTCCCCCACCTTCCCATTTCGCTCTAACGGTCAATATTACATCTATATCTTTTTCCTTTATTTTCCTTAAATGTTTTCTTATATAATCAATCTCCAAATTTTCCAATAAATCAACTCTAAACTCTATTATGTCTATTCCTCTGTAAAATGCTTCCTTTAGTTTATTATCAAAATCCTCATCACTTAGTGCTAAAGCCACGTAAGGTAATCTTTTTTCCATTCTCAACCCCTTAAGATTTTAAAACCTTCCCCAAAGGAAAAGGGGAAGGAGTTATTTTTATAATTCTCCTTTTAATGCCTTCTCTACAGTTTCGCCTATTATTGATGGATTTTTAACAGTTATAGCTCCTGCATTTTCTAATGCTCTATACTTTTCATCTGCAGTTCCTTTTCCACCTGATATTATAGCTCCTGCGTGTCCCATTCTTTTACCCGGTGGTGCTGTAACACCTGCAATATACGCTATAACAGGTTTGTTTACATACTCTTTAATAAACTCTGCCGCTTCTTCTTCTGCTGTTCCTCCAATCTCACCTATTAACACGATAGCCTCTGTCTCAGGGTCATCTTGAAACCATTTTAAAACATCTGCAAATACTGTACCCGGTACAGGGTCGCCACCTATTCCAACTGCAGTTGATTGTCCTATACCTCTCTGTGTTAACTGATAAGCTGCTTCATAAGTTAACGTTCCTGACCTTGAAACTATTCCAACTTTTCCCCTTTTAAATATATGACCGGGCATAATTCCTATTTTTGCCTCTTCTGGAGTGATAACTCCCGGACAGTTAGGTCCTATCAAAACTGTGTCAGGATAATAGGTTTTTAAATAATTTTTTACAGGTATCATATCGTTAACAGGTATTCCTTCAGTTATACAGATAATAGTTTTTATTCCGTTGTCTGCTGCTTCAACTATCGCGTCTGCTGCAAATGGTGGTGGAACAAATATTAACGAACAGTCTGCCCCTGTGTTTTCTACTGCTTCTCTTACAGAGTTAAATACAGGTATTCCTTCAACATCTTGTCCACCTTTTCCGGGTGTAACTCCACCTACCACCTGTGTACCGTAAGCTTTACACTGGGTAGCATGGAAACTTCCCTCTCTCCCTGTTATTCCTTGAACTATAACTTTTGTGTCTTTATTAACTAATACTGCCATTTATTCAACCTCCTTTTTTATTTCCATATTTTTGAAAAATCAATTTTTAAATCACAATCTCTTAAATGGAATAAAAAATCTTCCTTTACAGTTTCAAAAACTTTTTTATAGCTGTAATCTTTAAGCTCAAAAACTTTTATGTGTTTTCTATCTTTGAAAGGATAAATTAACACATAGTATTTAACCCCTTCCTGCTGGTATAACTCAAACTTTATATGCTCATCCATTTTTATAGAGGATGGAGAAATAACTTCAAATATTATGGTAGGTGGAACTGTAAGTTTCTCAGTTATATCTTCACACACAACTAAAACATCTGGTCTAACAACTGTATCTTCAGAAATGTAGTAATCAATATCTGGTAATACTTCACATCTGTTATTTTTACATTTTTCTAATTCCTGATTTATAGCAACAAGCAATTTAGCAACAACTCTCTGATGCTCTGTAGAAGGAGAAACAAGGGCATAAGGAATACCCTCAATTAACTCCCAATCTCCATCCCAGTTTTTCCAATCTTTAACCGTATAGTAAGGAAGATATTTTTCAGATAATCTCATATATCTTAAGTGGCTTTCTCCTATTTATTAGCAACTTCAACAGCTTTTAAAGCACCTTCCCACATAGTATCAGCAGTTATTAAGTTTAATCCGCTTTCATTTAACATTTTCTTTCCTAATTCAACATTTGTTCCTTCCATTCTTACTACGATTGGAACGTGAGGTTTAACCTCTTCTGAAGCCTTAATAATACCTTCTGCCAATCTATCACATCTTAAAATACCACCGAAGATATTTATAAATATTGCCTTTACGTTAGGGTCAGAGAGAATTATCTTAAATGCATTTGCTATCTGCTCAGCATTTGCAGAACCTCCAACATCTAGAAAGTTTGCCGGTTCTCCACCTGCAAGCTTTATTGTATCCATTGTAGCCATTGCCAGACCTGCACCGTTAACCATACAAGCAATATTTCCATCAAGTTTTATATAGTTCAGATTATACTTTTTAGCTTCAACCTCTAATTCACTTTCTTGAGTAGGGTCTTCCATTTCCATAATATCTGGATGTCTATATAATGCATTATCGTCAAAATCAACTTTAGCGTCTAATACAACAATATTTCCTTCTTTCGTTAAAACTAATGGGTTTATCTCAACAAGTGATGCATCCTCTTTAATGTAAACTTCATATAGTTTTAGTAATACGGAAGCTACTTTGTTTATTAATTTTCCTGTAAAACCTAGTTTTAAAGCTACTTCTCTAGCTTGATAGCTTTTTAATCCTAAAAATGGGTCTATCTCAACTTTTATAATAGCATCAGGATTTTTAGCTGCCACTTCTTCTATTTCCATTCCACCTTCAGCAGAAGCCATTAGAACAAGTTTAGATTTACTTCTGTCTAAAGTTATTGATACGTAGTACTCTTTATCTATATTTGTTGCTTCTTCAATATAAACTCTGCTTACAGGTAAACCTTCAGGTCCTGTTTGGAATGTTGCTAATTTTTTTCCTAAAATGCTTGATACATAGTTTTCCAATTCATCCATACTTTTTACAACTTTAACACCTCCAGCTTTACCTCTACCACCTGCGTGAATTTGTGCTTTAACAACTAATGGAAATTTTCCAAATCTTTCTGCTATCTCAACTGCCTCTTTTACTGTAAAGGCAGGATAACCTTCAGGAACAGGTAAGCCATACTTTTTGAAAATCTCTTTAGCCTGATGTTCGTGAACTTTCATTAATTTATACCTCCTCGCATAGTTTGCTTATCCATTTATAAACATTTTACTAGAATTTGATGAAAAAATTAAAAATTTTTAAAACAGTGTTTGAAAAACAAGGATTACCTTTTCAAAACAGATTTATAAGGATTTTTTTAGGAAAATTCCAACTAAAATAAAGCCATTCTTTATTTTCAAC
>CAZEUK010000120.1:0-4505 GCA_964514535.1 uncultured Aquificales bacterium | reverse complement strand
TCTCAATTATTCTAAAAGCTATCGGTATGGCTTTTAAACTCGTATGGAGAATTTTCATATTTATCTTATTTATATATTCCGTATATGTTTTATATAAATACTTTTTCAGTTAATTAAGGGTTTTCCTATTAGACATAAAAAACAATTGAACTTTAATTTAGTAGAACAACTTTAACAGAATTAGCAATATATATATAAATTAACATGAATTCGGAAAGTATTAAGGTATAGATTTAAGGCAACATAATTTTATAATCTTTATTATTTTAGCCTATTAGAACAAACCCACTGGATTTAATTTCCAAATTGGCGTTAATCTATCAAATATAAGTTTATGAATTATTTTGATTTAAGCTGACATAATTTTATAACTTTTTTTAACCAACTATCAGTTTAATTAAAATCCTTTATTCTATCTAATTGAATAGCTTAACTGAATTTAATTTCAGAATTGGCTATTTTTAAATTAATTAAGAAACTGTCAAAGTTTTAATTCTAGCCGACATAATTTTATAACTTTTTGAGTTTAACTAACTATCAATTTAATTGTATTAGAATATTTAAACAAAATAACTAGATTTAATTTCCAAATTAACATTAATTTGAGAGTTAAACCGTTAATTCATTTATGATACAACTTTGTATAAAACAAATGCTAACTTAATTGATTTAATAAAAAAACTCACTTATATTAAGAAAATGTAAATATGATATTTCAAGGTTTAAAATGGATATTTTTGTTCTCGGTTCAAATTTTAAGATTGCAGAAGTAGAGCTAAGGGAAAAACTTATCGTTCCTGATGAATTTTTACAAAAATTAAAACAGTTTGATGAGATTAAAGAGATTGTATTTTTATCTACCTGTAATAGAGTTGAGTTTTACGGAGTTTCTGAAGAACAAGACAGAGCTATAAACACACTTTATAGAGAATTATCTAATTATTCACAGATAAGTTTAGAAAAATTAAAAAAACATACTTACACATTTACAGGCTTAGAAGGAATTAAACATATATTTAAGGTGGCTTCAAGTTTAGATTCAATGGTAATAGGAGAGCCGCAAATAGTAAAACAGTTTAAAGAGGCTTTTATAAAAGGTAAAAAGTTAGGAACAGTTGGATATATCCTATCTAGAATTGGAGATAAAGCTGTAAATGTATCTAAAAAGATAAGAACAAACACAGATATAAGTAAAAAGGCAGTTTCCATAAGTTATGTAGCTATAGAGTTAGCAAAAAAAATATTTGACACTTTGGAAGATAAAGTTGTCCTATTGATTGGTGCAGGTGAGATGGCTGAGCTTGCCGCAAGACATTTAGTTTCTAAAAAAGTAAAACATATATTCATATCTAACAGAACATTTGAGAAAGCAGTTGAGTTAGCTAATGAGTTTGGTGGTAGTACTATAAGATTTGAAAAACTTTACGAGTTTTTACCTGAAGCAGATATAATAATCGTTTCTACTGGAGCAAAAGAACCTATCCTTAGGAAAGAACATTTTAAAGACGTTGTTAAAAAGAGAAAGGGAAAACCTATTTTTATAATAGATATATCAGTTCCTAGGAATGTATCCGATGACGTTAACGAGCTAGACAATGTTTATTTATACAATATAGATGATTTAAAATCTGTTGCAGAGAAAAATTATGAAAGTAGAAAATTATCTGCAGAAAGGGGAAAACTTATTGTTGAAAAGGAAGCATTAAAATTTTATAAATGGTTAAAACAACAGAGAGTTTATCCTTTAATAGCCAATCTAAAGGAGTTTTCAGATAATATAGTTGATTATCAGTTGGAGCAACTTTTTAAACAGATGCCATATTTAACTGACAAAGAAAGGGAAAATATAAGATTAATGGTTAACGCAGTTGTTAAAAAGATTTTACATAGACCTATAACTTATCTTAAAAACAAAGCTTCAAATGATGATAATGACAGATTTATTAATGAATTTGAAAATATGTTCTTAAAAGGTTCTGATAATCTTAACAAGTTTTTAATTAAAGAATTTGAAAAAGGAAAAAATGAAAACTAAATATATAACCTATATTATTATATTCATAGGTTTGGTTTTCGGATTTGACCTGTTCAATAAATTACTTGAGAAGTATAACCTTTCTAAAATTAGGTATAAATATCAAGAAATTGAAAATTTTGTAATTGTAGGTAGAACTTCAACAGATTACTATCTGAAGGGAAAACTTATAAGGGAATTTAACGATAGAGCTGAAATATATCCTTTCAACCTAACATACCTAAAGGATAACAAACCTGTATTGATTACTGCTGAAAAGGGAATATATATAAAAAATACTGAGATTTTAAACTTAATAAATAATGTAAAAATAAAAAAGGATAATCTGCTTTTTTTGACAAAAAATTTAAGTATGGATACAAAAAAGAATGTAGCAACTACACAGGATAAAATATTAGTTTTAACTGATAGAATGAGAACGGAAGGAAATAAAGCTATTATAGATTTATCTAAAGATAGTATTAAAACATTTAATGTTAAAACATTGATTAAGTAGGAGTGAAAAATGAAAAAAGTTTTTATAACTTTATTACTTTCGTTAATACTCATTAATCTGTCTTTTGGAAAAAGTAAAAAAGCTGAGCCGACAGTAATAGAGGCTGATGAATTAATCTACAATCAGAAAAAAAATGAGGCTATCTATAAGGGAAATGTTATAGCTAAAAAGGGAGATATGAGCCTTTATGCTGATAAAATGGATATTTTCCTTACCAAAGATGGAGATATAGCAAAAATTATCGCAACAGGCAACGTCAGATTTTACAAAAAACCTGATAGGGAAGGTAAAGGAGATATAGCTATATACGAAAAGAAAAGTAATACTATCACTTTAAAAGGTAAGAATGCAATCTTAAAACAAGGCGATAATATGGTGGAAGGGCAAGTTATAGTTTACCATTTGGACACTGAGATAACAGAGGTAAAGTCTAACAGAAAAAATAAAAGGGTAAAATCAATCTTATTTCCGAAAGAAAAAGGGGGAAGATAGATAACACTATGAATTATTTAGAGTACTACGGTTTAAAGGAAGACCCATTTAAGATAACTCCCGATTACAGATATTTCTATCCATCCCATTCCCATAAAAAAGCAGAGGACTTATTAAAGTTTGTTATAGATAATGGGGAAGGTTTTTGTTTAATAACTGGAGAACCCGGTTTAGGTAAGACAACTGTAATCAGAAAGTTTATATCTACTCTGTCCCAAAACATTATATATGCCTTTGTATTAACTCCTAAGTTATCACCTGAAGAGTTTTTAAATGTCGTCCTAGACGATTTAGGTCTAAAGGTAAACGATACACTTTCAAAGCACGAATTAATTAAAAGATTTAGAGATTTTTTAATAGAAAAAGTAAAAGAAGGTAAAAAAGTTTTAATAATAGTTGATGAAGCCCATAATCTACCGATTGAGACTTTAGAGGAGTTAAGACTGTTATCAAATCTGGAAACGGAGAAGGAAAAATTAGTTCAAATAATACTTTTAGGACAACCTGAGCTTGAGAGAAAACTAAAAAGCCCTGAGTTAAGACAGTTAGACCAAAGAATACCTAACAGAATAAAGTTAGAGCCTTTAACAAAGGAAGAAACTGAAAAGTATATCCATCATAGACTTTTTATTGCTGGGAATAAAAGTATAAAGTTTGATGATAAAGCAGTTAGAAAGATTTATAAGTACTCTAAAGGTATCCCTAGAATTATAAATATTCTATCCTCCAGAGCTTTAATGTCTGCCTTTCTCAACGGTTCATTTTTAGTCAAACCTAATCATGTTGAGGCGGCAAAAGAGGCTATTAACACAGATTTTATAGTAAAGGAAAAACTGGATATAAAAAAATATTTAAATAAAAAGAATTTTATAATATTGGCATTATTTATAGCTAATACTTTAGGAGTTGCCTTTATAGTCTATCAGTTGTTAACTAGGCTAGGATATTAAAGTGATAAAAATTTGGTTAAAAAAAAGTATAAGGATAGGTGATAGGAGTAAGCTTTTAGATATTAAGTTAAGGATAAATAAAGGTGAATTTATAGCAGTATTCGGTAAATCTGGGGAAGGAAAAACAACTTTACTTAGAATGATTGCAGGTTTAACGAAAGCTGATTACGGATATATAAAGGTAGATAATGAAATATGGTTCAACTCTAGATTAGGAATAAATCTTCCACCACAAAAAAGAAATGTAGGTTTTGTTTTCCAAGATTATGCTCTATTTCCAAATATGACAGTTGAAGATAATATTAAGTTTGGTATGGAAAGAAAGGATGATGAATTTTTAAATAAACTGTTGGAACTTACAGAACTTACAGAGCTTAGAAAACATAAACCTAATAAATTGTCTGGTGGTCAAAAACAGAGAGTAGCTTTAGCTAGAGCGGTTGGAAGGAAACCTAAAATCTTACTTTTAGACGAACCTTTCTCTGCCCTAGATTATCAAACTAAAGGGAAGATATACGAAGAAATATTAAAA
>CAZEUK010000119.1:0-4570 GCA_964514535.1 uncultured Aquificales bacterium | reverse complement strand
TATTAAAAAGCTAGAAAAACTCTCCTTTCTTAATTTTCCTATTTTTCTATATACACCATCTTCTCCTTATACCATCCCCAAACTGTTGGGAAAACATTTTTCAGGCGATTATTGATTGCAAGTAATGTTTCTGGAGCTACTAGGAATATCATAGGTTGTTGTTCTCCTATTATTTTAAATGCTTCTTTATAATACATATCCCTTTTGTCTGGGTCTAACTCAGTTGAAGCCTTTTTAAACAACTCATCAATTTTAGCTTCCCAGTCTGTAGCTGGCTTTTTCTGTCTAGGATACCACATATGTAAACTGCCAGAGGAGAGCCAAACATTCTGACCAAAATATGGAGTTTTAGAGCCTGTTAAACCTATTATCACACCTTCCCAATTGTAGCTTTCAGTTAAATCATTTACCAATTTATTAAAATCAACCAAAGCAAAATTAACTTTAATACCTATCTTTTTTAAATCTTCCTTTACTATTATCCCTATCAGTTCTCTCTCTTTAGAACCTGCATTGGTCATTAAAGTAAACTCTAGTCTATGACCTTCTTTATCGTATAGATAACCGTCCTTACCTTCTTTAAAACCTATTGACAGTAATAACTCTTTAGCTTTTTTTAGATTGAAAGGATATTTAGGATAAAAATCTTCATCGTAAAGTCTTTTGTTTGCCGGTGTGATTGCGGTGTATATAGGATATGCAAAACCATTGTAAACTAGTTTTATAATTCTTCTTCTGTTCACGGCATAGGATATAGCCTGTCTAAATTTAGTGTTTCTAAACCATTTAAGTTTATACTTTGGTATAGGTGCATTTGGATTTTGATTGAAGACTATAAACAATGTACTTGGGGTAGCCCCTAGATTGTAAATAGTTATGTTCTTTTTCTCTTTAGCCTTCTTTATAACTTCCACCAAATCTATTGGTCTAATAGATAAATAATCTATCTTACCGTCTAAAAACTTTATCAATTGATAGTCAGGGTCAGACATTATAGGAGATACAATTTTTGTAATGTATGGAAGTTTTTGTCCTTTACTATCCTTTTCTTCAAAGTATGGATTTCTTCTGTATAAAACATACTGTCCCTGTGAATACTTTTCAATAACATATCCCCCCAATCCTACTAAATCTTTAGGATTTGTATTAACAGACCAAGCCTGTAAAAAAGAATTATTCTTAACATACTTTTCCAATTTATGTTTTGGTAATATTTCAACTCCTATACTATCTAAAAAGAATGCAAACGGCTTTGGAAGTATAAACTCAACTGTGTAATCATCAATCTTTTTAACTTTAAAAGGTTTACCGTCAACTAGTAAAACATCTCTTACAGATGTTGGAATTTTAGGATTGTAATATATCTGATTGTAAGTAAAAACAACATCGTCAGCTGTGAAAGGTTTTCCATCAGACCATTTTAAACCTTTTTTTAAATACACTTTCCAAACAGTTCCATCTTTATTGTGTTCCCATCTTTCCGCCAAGTCAGGTTCAGGAAGTAATGTTTTTACATTTGTTTTCGTTAATCCTCTGAAAAGATAACCTATTACTGCCGTAGATGTGGTTTCTTGAGCCAAAGCTGGGTTAAATGTTTTAGGGTCTCCAGATAGAGCCCTAACTAAAACACCACCTTCTTTTCCTATCTTTGGTTTAAAATCGTTGTAATTAACTTTTTTTATGATAGAGTAATCTAAATCTTCACTTTTTATTTGGGAAGATACTAGATGGAACGGTAGAAATAGGATAATAATTAAGACTATAGCTTTAAGGAATGTTAGAGTATAAACATATACAGATTTTAGCTTTTTCATCTGATAATCCTTTCACTTTAATATTACAAAATATATAATAGATTTTTATGTAATTATAAATCTTTAGAGGTAAGTTATGGAGCTTTTATATACAATTTTCTCAATATTAGTTGTTATTATAGCGGTTTTATTGATAATACTTATTTTTATGCAAAAGACAAAAGGAGCAGAGATTGGAGCAATTTTTGGGTCAGGTGCGGCGGCAGCGGTTTTAGGAGCTGGAGCTTCAAATATCTTAACAAAAATAACCTATTGGCTAGGTGGCATATTTCTATTTTTAGTTTTTGCAATGTCTTACATCCACCATCAACATCTGAAAAAATCTTCCATACTTTCGGATATTCCACAGGAAACGGAGCAACAACCAATTAAAAAACCAATAGAAAAATCTAAATAAAGGAGTTTAGGATGGGTAAAAAATTAGGAATAGTTTTTACGATTTTGTTTATTTTTAGTGGTATATCCTTTGGGGAAAGTTTAGAAGATAGGGTTAAAGCTCTAGAGGAAAAGGTTAAACAACTTGAACAGAAAATTAATCAATTGGAGAGTAAAACTACCCAGCTACAGTCAGAAGAAAAAAATATTTCTCAAAATAAAATACCTGCAAGTATAAAACCACCTAAACCTGTTGACTTTGTTGTATTAAGTAAAAGATTTAAAGAAGCTGAAAGGGGAGAGTTATTGTGGAATAGGGACGATAAGATAGAATTAAAGGTTCAATTTGTAAGTAGATTAAAGAAAAATGCGTCTAATATAATTGGTAAGATGCTTTTAATTGATAAAAAAACAGGTAAAGTTTTAATGGAAACGCCTGTAAATATAAATAAAGCGTTGAATATATTTAAAGGAACAGAAATAAAACCCGGTGAAAAATTAACTTACAGGGTTGATTTTATATACGATAAAAGAAAACCTGAACATAGGCTTGCAAGGGATTTACCTTTAGACCAATTAGAAGTTAAATTTAAACCTATTGAAGTTGTTTATTCAGACGGTACTGTTATATATTACGAGCATTAATGAGGGTGGTAATGGAAAACGGACATTGTTATATATCTGTAATACATTATCCTGCTTTGAATAAGAATAAAAAATGGGTTATTACTTCCTTTACTACCCTAGACTTTCACGATATAGCAAGACCTGCTAGGACATACGAGTTAGGCGGATACTACATAGTACAACCCTTGGAAGCTCAACAGTACGTTATAAAGGAACAGATAAAATATTGGCTCGAAGGGTTTGGAAGTAAATTTAATCCAAGAAGAAAAGAGGCAGGTAAGTTAGTTAAGGTGGTATCGTCAATAACCGATATGATAGAGGATATTAAAAATAGGACAGGAAAAACTCCTAAACTTATAGGCACTTCTGCAAAGAAATATCCACAAACTGTTTCATACTCAGAAATGAGAAATATTTTAAGGGACAAAAATAATGTTTTTTTAATTATGTTAGGAACAGGTTGGGGAATGCCTGAGGAGTTAGTAAGAAGCTGTGATTATATACTAGAGCCTATTTTGGGCCCCGGTGAGTATAATCATCTTTCCGTTAGAAATGCATCTGCAATTATTCTAGACAGATTATTTGGAATAAATAGATAACAGGGAGAATATGTTTTACTATCTCTTTTATGAATTACTAGATATAAATATTTTTAAATATATAACCTTTAGAGGATTTTACGCTTTAATTACAGCTTTTTTAATATCTATATTATTAGGTCCACATATAATCAAGATTTTAAAAAAACATCAAAAAAAAGAAGGTGGATACGTTAGGGAAGATACACCGGAAAGACATCAACAGAAAAAAAACACCCCTACTATGGGGGGAATTTTATTAATAGTATCCGTTTTCCTTTCTTCTCTATTATGGTGTAGATTGGATAATCTATGGGTATTGATAATCCTAATAACAATGTTAGCTTTCTTTTTTATAGGTTATTTAGATGATTATATTAAGTTAAAAAATAAAACAGGTCTAAGGTCTAGAACTAAATTCTTATTACAATTAGCATTTGCAACATTTATTGCCACTTTAATTTATATAAATCCCTTTTTCGATACAAATCTATATTTTCCTTTCTTTAAATCTTTAACGATAGATTTGGGAATTTTATACATTCCTTTCATAGTTTTTATGATAGTTGGAACTTCAAATGCTGTGAACTTAACAGATGGGTTAGACGGTTTAGCTATTGGCCCAACTTTAATAACAGCAGCTACGTATATTTATATATCCTATATTGTAGGGAATTATATATTAGCGAAATATCTGTACGTCCCTTACATATATGGAGTTGGAGAAATATCCGTTTTCCTTATGGCTTTAATAGGGGGAGGATTAGGTTTTCTATGGTTTAATTCCTTCCCAGCTGAAATGTTTATGGGAGACACAGGTTCACTTTCAATAGGTGCAGTTTTAGGCGTTGTCGCAGTTATTACAAAACAGGAGTTTGTATTGGCTATTGTAGGTGGAATATTCGTTTTAGAAACTGTATCAGTTATACTTCAAGTCTTAAGTTTTAAAACAACAAGAAAGAGAATTTTTAAAATGGCGCCTATACACCATCACTTTGAGCTAATGGGAATACCTGAGCCTAAAATAGTTGTTAGGGTTTGGATTATTACTATAATTTTAGCCATAATAGCCATATCTACATTAAAAATTAGATAAAGGATTTAGTTGAAAAAGAAAAAAGTTTTTATAAGCGTTGGTGAGGTATCAGGAGATTTATACGGTTCTGAACTGGTAAA